>JAFUYX010000079.1 GCA_017476885.1 Bacilli bacterium
ATACCTCTAAAGTATAAGTCACCTTATCATAAAGAGCATCCTCTTGTCTAGTCCAATTTAATATTCCATCTTCTGTATCATCATAATAATATTCTTCTCGACTATTGTCAAAATCATTTGTAATTACTACATAAATATCTTCTGTGATATTTAATACCGAAAGTCGAACTTCTGGAACTTCCTCGGGAATTAACTCGCCACTAGGTAGATTTTCTAAATCCTCCACATCATCAGGAACTAAAATATCATCTTGTTCAAAATAATTTCCCGTCTTAAACATGCCAGCCTCATAACTAAATTTGACATTTGCAGCCTCACTTGAAAGTTTTACCTGTTCACTATAATCACAAGCTGCCAACACCGTGTTTGGACATAACATCAGTATAGCAAGTATCAAACTTATAAAATAACCTCTTTTTTTCATTTTTTGCTCCTTTCACCCAATCACTCATAATCACATTTTAACACAATAATAAACGAATTTCAATGTTTTTCGAAAGAATCAAAAAAAGCGAAAAATGTAAAGTCCTAAACTAAATATTGAAGCATTCATTCAAAGTATGTTATAGTTAAAATGAAAGGATGATAAAAGTGAAAAAAATCAATATCAAAATTATTTTAAAAGGAATACTCCTAATTCTTGCCTACATGCTCCTCATCCCAGAAATATCAATCCTTATTTTCAAATTATTAAAACTAAACTTAGATGACCCAATAATATACATATCTCTAAACAATTGCGTATATATATGGACCATCATCATGATAGTCCTCATCTACAAAAAGGACCTAGAACAAGAATTAACTCTTTTCAAAAAGAATTGGAAAGAAAATCTTAAAATCGGCTTCAAAAACTGGGCCTTAGGATTTCTATTCATGATGATAACCAATCTAATCATCATCAACATTACCGGTAATATTGCCAGCAACGAAGAACAAAATCGAACTCTCATTGAAAGTATGCCAATCCTTTCATTCATCTTCATGGTAGTATTTGGTCCATTTATTGAAGAAATGTTATTTCGAAAATCTTTTAAAGACGGGTTCCAAAATAAACAAATCTATTGTTACTTCAGTGCTATTCTCTTTGGCTCAGCCCATTTAATTGCAAGTATTACTACATATGATATAGCATCCAATCCCTATCAACTTTTATTTATCATTCCCTATTCTGGAATTGGATATTTTTTAGCTAAATCCTATATCGAAACAAATACGATTTATACAAGTACAATCTTTCATGCATTCCATAATGCCATTGCCGTAATTCTTGCGATGTTAGGAGGATAAAGGAATGGAAAACGAAATCATAGAAACAAAAAAAAGAAGATGGCCAAAAAGAGTGTTCATCATCGTTCTAATACTGACATTCTTCATCATCTACATTCACAAAATAGAACCCTCTTTCATTACTACCAAAGAATATGCCATCACAAATTCCAAAATTCCACCATCTTTTGAAGGATTTAAGATTGCCCATTTTTCAGACATACACTTTGGCAGAACAACCAACGAAAATGAAATCAAAACTATTGTCAAGAAAATCAATGAAATGAAACCAGATATCGTTGTTTTCACAGGAGATTTATTCGATCCCTATATCACTCTTTCAAAAGAAAATGAAACATTCTTAGAAGAACAACTATCAACGATTCACTCAACACTTGGAAATTATGCGATACTAGGAGATCATGACTACGAACAAAAAGATGTTTACCAAAACATCATGAACAACGCCAACTTCCAAATCCTTGAAAATAATATTCCTATATATTACAAAGGAACAACTCCAATCTACTTAAAAGGAATTTCCTCAAACCAAGAAATCAGTTTATCTTCCTCTAAAAATAAAGAATACCAAATCACCTTATGCCATGAACCAGCCATTTTTGACGATATCTATACAAATAGTGATTTAGTCCTAGCCGGACACAGTCTAGGTGGACTCATTAGACTTCCATTTACAAACGGATTATTTAAGTTTGATAAAACAAATAATTACATTTTAGGAGAATATAAAAAAGAGAATTCAACATTAATTGTATCCAATGGAATTGGAACAGAAAACTTAAGTATCCGTTTAGGAAATCCTCCCACCATCAATTTATATAGACTATATAACAACTAAAAAAAGGAACGCCCATTCCTTTTTTTATTCTTCATTTTCTAATTCCTGAATCTTTCCTTCCAAGTAATCTTTGATAAGATTCTTTTCATGTTCCTCTTCAATTGAATAAATCTCATCATCAACCATTTTAACAACTTCTGCTTCTTCACTAGGTTCATCATTTTCTAATAACCGACAAATCAAAGCATAATGGTTCTCTTCTAAATCAAATTCTTCTACAATCGCATATTCTTCTCCATCAATATCAATGATATCATATTCTTCATTCATTAACGACTCATCCCTTTCTTTTGAATATCGACAACAATCGCATCATCCACAAAATAATAACCATCCACAGTCTTTAAAGAAAAGACAATACAACCATCATTTATACATTGCTGCAACAAAATATCTTCATACACCATTTTCACAGTTCCATCAGGCATTCGAACGCCTATTCCCTCAACTTGTCTTACCCAATCTCTAGAATAACTTGGAATACGTCCTTGCTTATCCCCACCATAATTAGTATTTAAATATTCAGAACGATAAATCAAAGCATCTTCTTTAAACGAAACAGAATCCCCTACATGAATTCTAGAATCCAAATTACGTTGTTCTTCAACATTTATTTCCTCCTGTTCAGGAAGTTCACTCACCACTTCAATAACAGGAACATCTTTGTGTTCAAGAACAAGAGGTACAGCCGCTTCTTGTTCTAAAGTAACCTTTGTCTGCACAGAAGAATTCCTTTTCATCGTCTTTCCAGAAGCAATCGTTCCAAGAGCAAGCCCTGCTAAAGCAATCGTATAAAAAACTTTTTTCTTTGATTGAATCAACCCAGATAATTTCTCTTTTGATTTTCGAACCCAAGAGAACACTCGATGATGAATGGACTGTCTATCATCCTTATCAAAACCTTGAATAATATTTAATAATTCTTCTTTTTGAACTTGTCTTTGAGTTACAAGTTCATACTCTTCCACTAAATCACGAATCTTATCCATGATTTGTTCACTTTCAAGTCCATCAAACTTCTTATTAAAATTCAAAGAAGATAAATCTTCCATGTCAATTTGCATCAGTCCAATAATCCTAGACAAATCACCTTTCTTTGAATTTTGAACATCATACATATGAATATAATAGAATAAATCAGAAACAATTTCTTTGCTTCCCCTCTGTACACTTTGAGAATTCAAAACGGGCCATTGTTTTACTTCCCCATGGAATTCTTTCCTTGGTAAAAAAGAAGGTCTTACAAAACGATCGTGAACTTCAGGAGTAAATGGTTCATTTAATTTTTCATCCAATGCATGAAGTCTCTCTTCTTCCTGTCTTTGATATTCTTTAGAATACTTTCTTACTCCATACAAAATATCCTGACCATTCTCATAGTTCTCTACATCCTCATTAAATTGATCAATCCTATATCCTTTTTCAAGTTTTTCCATAATAGTAACTAATTGCTTTGCCATTTCATGATGAGACACATCTTGCAAATAGATTTTCCAATCTTCCTGTTTCTCCTCAATAATATGAGGTAATGTATTAGAAATCAAATCTTGAATCGATTGACGCCTCTCTTCCTCTTCTTTCCTTTCCTTTTCTCTTCTTTGTAATTCTTCTAAATCAGTACTCAATTCAGGCCATTGACTTCGTTTTACATCAGAATTTTCTTTTGGCAAAAAAGATGGCCAAGCCAAAGGCTGACTGAAAGGTTCTTCTATCTTTTGACGATAAGTTGCATCTTCATGCAAATTCATTGCCTCATCAAGAGAAACATCATCAGATAACACACTCTCAGGAATTTCTTCAAAAAGAGATTCCTCTTCCTCATCTGGAATCGTAGGCTTTGCCACATTCACATTTTCAATTAGTTTCGTGGATGTTCCAAATAATTGAACATTATACTCATCTAGTTCTTTTTTATGAAAGATAGTAGCATACGAACTATTTATACGATCCGCAATCTTTAGAATTTGTTCATACATTTCCGCTGAAATCTCTTTAGAAGAAACTGTAAATAAAAGATCATGATATCGAGTCAAACTGGCTAATAAAAATTTAATCTCTTCCCATTCCTTAGAATTTTGAGCACGCTCTACTTCTTCATAAGAGGAAAGTTCATTAAGATGCATATCTTGTAATACTTTCTTACATTCCTCAATGTATTCCTCATAATCATGATTCCAATCAGAGAGTTCTGCCTCAATTCTTTTCACTTCATCGTCTTGATGCGAATTTCGAGCATCTTCAAGTGAATTTTGCAATTCATATAAGATATTATCCACCTCTACCATAGTATTAATATAATAAAATAAATCATTGTCCTGCTCTCTTCTCTTCTGTTTGAAATTTTCAACAACCTCTTTCAATCCTGAATCCTTCATAAATCATCAGCCCACTTTCTAGACTAAAGTAATTATAACATGGTTTTAATCGAAAAAAAAGAAGAATTCTCTTCTTTTAGACACAATCTACATATGTATCAGATAAACAACGCATAGCACAACAACAATTAATATCAACAGTAAAAAAAGAATTCGTTCCAACATAAGGATTTAAAGCCGTTGCATCAGGATTTGGCGCAAGGACTCTACAAGTCGCACAACATCCATCTATTTTTTCTACACGAAATACAGTGCTAGTTTCTCCACCTTCTACAGGATCCTTATCAACAGGCATGCTAAGTGGTGTTGAATTTGATCCACATAAATAAAGTTGTATTGGTCTAGTATTACATACTAAACAATTTGCTCCCCCACCAAGTACTGGACGATCACAAGAATCTAAGCAACTATCAGGACAAGCGTTTTGCTGTAACACCAAAATCACATTTAATATTTGGGCAATACAGCTATCGCAATTTTCATTTCGATTATTCATACGATTTCTCCCCTTTCCTATATTCTCACTAATAATTTATGTGATTTTGAAATTTTCGTGCATTTTTTAACACTTTATAGTATAATGAACAAGAGGTGGATAAAATGAATCCAGAAGAATGGTTAATTTATGGCATTATTATTATAGTATTAATACTCATTTCATTAGTTGTCAAAAAATTAATGAAAAAAGATTTTGGTCAATACGCAAACAAATTACTAGTCTGTTTAGGAGGAAAAGAAAACATTTTAAATGCTGAATGTAATATGTCTAGACTAAAAGTACTATTAAAAGATGTCTCTATCGTAGACAAAGATGGTATCACCAAAATGGGTGCAAAAGGAATTGTAGAAATCGATAATCAATTAAAGATCATCTTTGGACCAGATGCCAAAAAACTAAAAAGATACGTGGACGAATTATTATAGGGAAAACCTATAATTTTTTTATGTCTAAAATATCTCCAATAAAAATCTTTTTTCCATCCATCGTTAAAATATAACCTTGCGTTTTACCAACAATGGTTTCCTTTTGAATTCCATTCTTCGTAGTAATCTCTACATCACTCTTATAAACAAAATCCTTAGAATGAAAAATCAGTTCAATTTCTTTTTTGATATTCTTATGCCGATTCCCATCAGAAAATGAACTATAAAAAAATTCAGAATTATTATTTATTTTCTTATCAAAAGGTTGAGCATAAACTTTAGGTAGTTCTTTCATCACAATCACCTAAACTAATCTATGATTAAAAAAAGAAAAATATGTTCATAATAAAATTATGGAAAAATTTAAATCACTCAAAATACTTTTCTTTATCATTCCCATGCTCATATTACTATCAATGAGCCTACTTTTAATGTACCATTCAGGTTACATTACAGACATTTACAAAAACCATTTTACAAAACAATGTATCTGGATAGGAATAGGTTTTTTCATCATCCTATTCACCCGTCATTTTAAAACCACATTTTTATTTAAATATGCAAAATACTCTTACTATATTTCTTTATTACTACTAGTTTTAGTCTTATTCATTGGCGAAAACATCAATGGTGCTAAAGCCTGGATTAATCTAAAGTTATTCTTATTTCAACCAAGTGAACTCATGAAAATCTCTTATTCACTTTATTTATCGAAACTAGGTGCTACCAAAAGATTTTATAATACCAAACAAGAACTTCTATTTTTAGGTCACATTTTAATCCTATTTTTACTTCCCTCTATTTTAGTATTCCTAGAACCAGACACAGGAGCTATCCTCTTCTACTTTTTTATCACAATCTCAATACTATATCATTCCAATCTAAAAAAAAGATGGATTCTTTCCCTAGGAATTCTATCCTTAATACTAATTTCAACCTTTATATATGCCTATTTTTTTCAAAGAGAAACACTAATCTCAATCCTTGGAACTTCCATTTTTTATCGCATGGAAAGAATATTAAATGTGGGAAGCGGAATGCAAATAGAACATGCCATGATTGCCCTTGGAAGTGCTAAACTGACAAGTTTTCATTTAACTCAAACAGGAATCTATATTCCAGAAGCTCCAACCGATTTTATTTTTTCCTTATCTTCCAATGTATTTGGGATTCTTGGCAATTACATAATTCTAATCTCATATCTAATCATAGACTTCTATCTTCTTTCTTACACAAATAACATTACTTCAACCAAAATCAAACTATTCTCCAAAACTTTCTTAAGTATATTTATATGTAGTCAAATTATCAACATCGGAATGAACCTAGGAATTCTTCCTATCATGGGAATCCCTCTTCCATTTCTTAGTTACGGAGGTTCTTCAACCATTATTTTATTCCTATACATAGCAATTATATTCTCAGAAAATAAAAAAGAGCCTCAAATTGAAACTCTTGAAATTCCTATAGAAACAATCTCATAATCATACCAATAGAATTATGGAAGGCATGCATAAACATATTGCAAGTAATATTTTCAGTTTTCATATAAACATAAGCAAAAATTCCACCCAACGTAGCATAAGGGAAAGACATAACTAAAATGTTAACAATACCATCTTCTCTATAGGTATGTAAAATTCCAAAAACAAAGGCAGACACAAGAATAAAAATGATATCCTTCTTAATAAATCTTCTAAGTACCCCTCTAAATACAATCTCCTCTACAATAGGAGCCCACAAAACGGCAGCTGGAAAAACATACCAACGAGGAAGTGAATCCACTCCTTGTTGATTTATAGAAGTAGAATTACCAGTTAAGGAAATCGCTAAAGCCATCACAGCAAAATAAATCAGTAAGCCCCATCCATACTTTGAAAAAATATAATGAAGATAAGCCAAAACGTTTCCTTTCCACGCTTTGATATCCCTTAGTAATTCCTTAGAAAAGAAAACAATAGCAAGAACAAGAACCACAATATCAAAAATAATTTCTACAACAATAGAGATTTCAAATGAGTCTGGTACAAAAGGAGCCCACACAAATTGACTAAAGTAAACCAATAATAGAATACCCCCTTGAATCAGTTCTTTTTTACCAGCTTTTTCACGTTCTAAAACAGGAATTTCTCTTTTAACAGGATAATCCTCTTCTACTTTTCTTCGTGAAAAAAGTAAGACGATCACATTGGCCAAAAAGAACCCTTCTATCACACTTGTAACACCAGTAAAAACCCCAATCAAAGAAAGAGCAATTAAAAATCCCTTCTTCTTTAAAACATGGTCTTCTTTTAATGTA
Organism: Bacilli bacterium; assembly: GCA_017476885.1. GTDB lineage: Bacteria > Bacillota_I > Bacilli_A > RF39 > UBA660 > Ventrenecus. The sequence goes on from JAFUYX010000079.1 coordinate 7,727, forward strand.
TAGATAAAAATAACCAAACTTAATACAATAGAAACACAAGCAAGTACAATAAAATAAGTGTGACCATGATTTTCTAAAATATTCAACATCTTATCAAGAATTTCAGGATAAGAAGCATAAGTTTCTTTCATAGCACGAATCGAACTATTCAAAATTTCATCCATTTGCAAGAAAGATAAAATCGATAACACAAACGTGACAAAAGAAGAAATAATAAGTACAATCCTTTTTTTCATAACACCACACCCTAACTAAAATAATCGTAACATAAAAACAAAAAAATGAAAAGAAAAAAAGAACTAAAAAGTTCTAACGATAAGGATAATAATATGGATAAGAATAATTGCCAACCATTGGAGGATATGGACTTGCATAAGGTACATACTGAGGTGCCACATTATAAATAGGTCTAGGTCTAGTAATTCCAACAGCAGCCCCTCCAGTCAAAGCACCAACTAAAAACGGAAACAAAAATTGACGATCCCCATTCATAGGCTTATAATACGGATTCATGAATCTCTCTCCCTTCTCTTGTTTATAGTGTATGTAAAAGAATGAATTGCCTCTAGGAATTTGCCTAACTCGTGATATAATAAGAAAAAGGAAGGAATGCTATGAAAGAAGAAAGAATCCCTAAACACGTAGCCATCATTATGGATGGAAATGGAAGATGGGCAACCAAAAGAGGAAAACAACGAAGTGCCGGTCACTTAGCAGGAAGTAAGAATCTAGAAAAAATAGCCGTTTATGCCGTTCAAAGAGGAATCAAAATTTTAAGTGTCTATGCTTTCTCAACCGATAATTTCAAAAGAAGTGCCAGTGAAGTAGACTATCTCATGAATCTATTCATTAAGATGTTTCAAACAGAAATGAAACTATTAAAAAAGAATGGTATCAAAGTTGTCTTTTCTGGAAGAAAAGAACCCTTAAGAGAAGATGTTTTAAAATCCATGGAGAATATTGTAACGAAAACAAAAGAGAACACCAATGGAATATTAAATATCTGTTTAAACTATGGAGGACAAGAAGAAATCATCGATGCTACCAAAAAGATTGTAGAAGACATCCAAAAGAAAAAATTTCATATCGAAGATTTAAACAAAGAGAATTTCTATCATTATCTATATCAAGACTTACCTCCCATCGACTTACTAATTCGTACCAGTGGTGAATATCGAGTAAGTAACTTCATGCCTTACCAAAGCACATATTCAGAATTTTACTTTACGGATACCTTATTTCCAGACTTTAATGAAAAAGAACTAGACAAAGCTTTATTAGAATTTAACAATCGGGATAGAAGATTTGGAGGAAACTCCCAAAAATAAAGAATGTTCATTGGAGCATTCTTTTTAAAACCGTTTTGGAATACTTTGTCTCATCAGCATTATTAAAATCTACGTCTCTAGTTCGATGCTCTTCATAATGCAGTTGATATAAAACATTATGAACTCTCCATTCCAATTTCATCGATTCTAAAGACCGATTCCAAGAACTGGGATATAATTGTTCATAATAAAGTAATATTTCAAGCAAAGCTTCTTGATCGACTTCATCATGAATCTTATAAGAATCAATAACTTTCATATTCGCATCATAATAATTTCTCTCATCTAATACAAAATAATCATTTTCACTCATCAATGGTTTAACTCTACGATACTCCTCTTCGCTTCCAATATAAACATAACCATCTTTATATAATGTCTTGAATAAGGAGCCATACGAATCTCTTACTTCATCTACCGCAATATTAGAGTTAGGAAAAGAAAAAATACCTACCGATAACAAGGCGATAAAAATACTCTTACGAATTTGATTCATAATTACACCTCCTACAAAAATAGATGATAACCAAAGACAATTCCACAGATAGCTCCAATCACATGTCCATCATGTCCCACAGAATCATTTTTTTTATGAAAAAACATCTTTACAATCTCTTCAAAAACAAAGAATAAAAACAATAAAACAAACGTAATTGGAATACGTCCATCAAATGAACAGACAATCCCACATAAAACCACCATCATATAGACAACATCACTCGCTCCAATCGCACTACTCTCATAAAAAAGTAAATGAAACAGACTAGAAGCAACCGTAGTAATCAAAATCATTTCTAAAAAAACAAAACTTCCAAACCTTTCTTCTAAAATAGGACCAAGCAATAAAATAAAAATAAAATTATTTCTAAAATGTTGGAAATCAGCATGACAAACCCCTGAAGTAACAAGGCGAATATAATTCATAGGATTCAGAAAACTCCCTCTTCGAATTTGAAACAATTTAGTAATTTTATTGTTAAAAACAACATTAAGAATAAAAACACCAAAACAAACAAAAAAATATCCAATGGTTACAATGGAATGATAAGAAAAAGTACTCTTAAAGAATTCTATCACACCTTCTATAGTCACGTTCATCATCTCTAGTTCAATTATATCAAAATAAAAACAAGAAAAAAAGTGTTTTACACACTCATAACAAATAGATATAAACGACCATAAAATGAAATAACGTTCCTAACAAACAAAAAATATGAAATACACAGTGCATATACTTTTTATGTTTCCCAATGCCATATAAAATAGACCCTACACTATACATCACACCACCTAAAATCAAATAGAAAAGTCCTTCCCCACCAATGGTATTTAATAAAGATGGAATGGCAAACAAAGCCGCCCATCCATTCCCTAAGTGACATACCACTTCCAAAAGTTGAAATCGCTCAATATCAATACAAGATAAAACAATTCCAACGATAGTAACAAGCCCTACCACACTAAAAAAAATCCAGCCTTCAATCCCAGAAATTCCAAGCAAAGCCATAGGAATATAAGTACCAAAAACAAGTAAATAAACATTACAATGATCTAAAACTCTTAAAACTTTCTTTCCTAAAAGACGTGAGGAAAGTCCGTGATAAACACAAGAAATCGTATATAATATAATCATCGTAGAACCAAACAAAGAGACACAAGTCTCTGCTAAAGCACCACGTGCTTTCACAATCATCAATATTAAAGCTACCACACTAAATACAGCACCTATCCCATGAGAAATACTATTAAAAAGTTCTTCTCCTAAAGTATAGTTTGGAATAGAAATCTTCTTTAACCGATTTTGATTCCTTTCCTTTTTAAAAGAATCGATACAAGTAAGAATCTTTTTTCCTGTTCCCTTTTTTAATTGTAAGTGTGTTTCTAAATACTCCTCCAATTTCATATCTAACCTCATCCCCAAAAAAAGAATATTTGAATTTAACTGTGATATCAATCTACCTACTCATGAAGTACAAGTACTATTCAAAGATAAAGGAATTTTATACACAACCGATTTATAATCTTCTTTTTGAGCATGAATTTCTAAATACAAACTATCATCATTATAGTTCTTACAACTAGAAGAATAATTTGAATTCTCTATTTCAACTTGCTTTAAATATTCTTCAAGCGTAATATGCTCTTTTGTATCACAACTGCCAATTTTCTGAATTCCTTTTTCCCCTTTTTCAAACAAACTACACTCAACTTTTTCATAAGAAGTAGTATCATTTCCACCACAATAATCAATATTAGAAATATAAATAGAAGATTTCTTTTGATCATAAGCCAAACTCCCCGTCACTTTAAAAGCACTACAAGTACTAGAAAGAGTCTTAAACTGGTAAGTAGGATTTTTAATAAGGAAGAAAAGAACGACTAACATAAGAAGCACGCCAAAAAGAATCAACAAACTCCGACGCGAAATCTTTTTCTTCTCTTTAATATTTCCATCTAAAATCTCATCAATAGAAAGTTGATATTTCTTACAAATCTCCCTTAAAATAGCAATATCAGGAATATTCAAACCCCTCTCCCACTTACTAACAGCTTGATAAGAAACACCAAATTCATCAGCAAATTCCCTCTGAGTAAGATGTCTTTCTTCCCTCAATTTCTTAATTAAATTCCCAATTCTTTCTGAGTCCATTACAATCACTTCACATTCCATAGAGTATCATAGGATACTTCATTTTTCAATAAGTTTAATTTATCGTTTCAAAAAATCATCGCAAATTTCTGACTTCATTTGTTTGGCTAAGATTTGATATTGTAAGTCTCTTTCATATTGCTTATAATCTTCTAATACATCTTCCCCAACACTCAAAAGAACTTCATCATATGCTCGATCAAAAATCTCACCAGTATAATGCATTCCTAACTGTTTTAACACTAACTCAACATATCTAACATATTTAAAGATGGATTGGCATACAAATGCTTTGAAAGGGCTAAATCCATAGCAGTTTTTTCAACCACTCCTTCATCAAACCATTTTCCTAACATATTTTTAAAAGAATACTTTTCGCCTTGAAATTCCAAATCAAGCATATGATTCTTGTCTTTACTAGAAGATAGCAAATGACAAATCTCATGAATCATAGTAGACTCCATAGCTAAGCATTGATCTACAAAATTTGGTAAATCCATTACTTCTGGACTAAAATAAATACTTCCATTTTTTCGCTTCGCATAACTAAAACTAGTATGACCATTAACTTTAGTAGTACTATTTTCTGGTTTCACTATAACTATACGATTCTTTTCTTTTTGAACAAGTTCATCCAAAATTAAAATATCTTTCTCAGGCAAAAAATCTTTATATTCTTCTTTTAAATAATCTACAATTTTGCTGGCATATGAATAAAGTTGAGCATAAATAAATTCTTCATCATTGTCATAGGAAGAATAGACATCCTTTAATTTTTGATATTCACATGCTTGTACTTCACCCAAATCATATCCTTTTTCAAAATAGTAATTTATCATTTCCTGATTAGTAAAGTTATGATTTAAAATAGCACTAAACTCTTCTTTTTGAAACATTTTTTCTCATTCCCTTCCACAAAGAATAACTGATTAAAAAAGTCACGACAAGCATAATTGCTAGTACAATAAAACAACCAAGCACTCCCCCTTGAGCAAAGAAATACCAATCATAAATATAGGAAACCTTACCATGTTCCATATGAATAAAAACATTGGTTAAGTAAAAAATGCCATATAGAATCATACTACTCATCCCAATTAAGACATCTCTAAATTCTAAAAAAGAAGTCTTCTCAAAAAATATAAAAGTTATCATACTAAGAACAGGAACAAGCAAATGATAGAAAAGATTAGCATTTAAAAACATTGAAAAATAACCATACTTTGTAGTCGGAGCTAGATAAAAAACAACCGTAAAAAAGGTTAAAGAAACCCCAACTGTTCCAAGAAGTTTCAAAGAATAAAGCCATTTTGGAATCGTCTTTTTTTTTACTAAGAAATAAATAAAAATACAACTAATGATTCCCATAAGCAAATTACTATCAACTGTAAAATACTTGAACATAGAAAGCTTGCTGGAAGACAACACCACACTTTCTCCCATAAAAGAAAAACCTGTAAACATCATAATTGTTGCAATCACTACCATAAGAACAATTATAATATTACTTATTAAAGAGTATTTAATATTCATAACTACCACCTATCTATATTTTACCAAACATAAGAAAAAAGAACTATAAAAATTTTATAATTCCTTTATTTATCTAATAACCAATCTAAAACATTTCTTATCTTAATTCCATCTTCATTTGCTAATGGTGTTTTATCTGCTGTTAAAATTAATTTCTCATAATTGTCATTAATTTTCTTTAAAGGATTTAACTCTCTATCTAATACTCTAGTATCATTTTCCAAAACCCCTTTTAAAGTTTCTGCCACTTGTATATACATTTTTCCATTATGATTAATTGCAACAAAATCCACCTCATATTCATCTACTTTACCAACAAATACATCATATCCTCTTCTAATCAATTCTAAGTAAACAACATTTTCAAGTACATGACCATAGTCACTTGTCTTACGCCCTAACATAAAATATCTAAAACCTAAATCAGCCACATAATACTTGTCTTGCGTTTTTAAATATTGTTTACCTTTTATATCATATCTTGATGCCTTATAAAAGAAATATGATTCCGTAAATCCTTCTAAATATTTTTCCACTGTTCTAACATTTATATCTCTCCCAGCATTTGCCATTGTATTAGCAATATTATTAGTAGAAACTAAATTGCCAATATTATCCATGACAAAATTTGCTACACTCCTTAACATACTTTCATCTGTTATTTTTTTTCGCGTCATCACATCTTTTATGATGACATCATTATAAACACTACTTAAGTAAATACTTACATCATCTTCAGATTCTAAATGTGTCGTAAATGGCATAGACCCAATTGAAATATAATTTTGATATAATTCGTCATTACTTAAATGCTCATAAACCCCCTTGTATTCTTTAAAAGATAAAGGAAGCATCCTAATTTCTATATACCTCCCAGAAAGAAGCGTCGCCAATTCACTTGACAACAAATTGGCGTTAGACCCCGTAATGTATAAATCTACATTCTTCTTTATATATAAACTATCAACGGCATTCTGAAAGTCAGACACTTTTTGAACTTCATCAATAAAAACATAATTCATTTTACTATCGACCAAATTTTCATTTACATAATTATATAAAGTCATATAGTCATTAATAAAGTTATATTTTAAATCTTCTAAATTAATACTAATAATTTGTTTTTTAGAAATGCCACTATTTAGTAAATATTCTTGATATAATTCTAATAAAGTAGATTTTCCACATCTTCTTATACCAGTTATCACTTTGATTATCTCTTTATCTTTAAATCTTTTTAACACGTTTAAATATTCATTTCTTTCTATCATAAAAACATTCCTCCTTAAACAATATCCATTATACAACGTCTTATCACAAAAGTAAAGTTTTTGTATCACCGTACAAAAACTTCAACTTTTTGCCAAGTTTTTGTATTTAAAAGCAAAAAAAGAACTATAAAAACTTTATACTTCTTCTTTTTCTTTTAACTTTTCCTTAGCAACCGTAAGCATAAGCTTAATTCGATTAGTTTGATTGGTATGACTTGCCCCTGGATCATAATCAATTGCAACAATGTTAGCATGAGGATACAGACTTCTAATTTTCTTAATAACAGACTTACCAACAATGTGATTTGGAAGACAGGCGAATGGTTGAACACAAACAATATTATCTACTCCGCTTTTAATTAACTCAACCATCTCAGCAGTTAAAAACCAACCTTCTCCAGTTTGATTCCCAAGCGATAAAATATCTTCTACATTATCAGCAAGTTCATAGATATTTGTCACACTTCGATATCTTGTCCTTTCAAGCTCTCTTTTAACCGTTCTCTCATAAATATCTATAATATTTAAAGCCTGATGATTAATAAAATAATCTTTCTTAGAAGTTTTTAACAACTTTTCCTTCACCATACCATTATAAGCACAATACTTCACAAATCCCATAAGCTCAGGAACACACACCTCTGCTCCTTCACTCTCTAACTTTTCTACTAAATGATCATTAGCAAAAGCATGATACTTAACTAAGATTTCCCCTACAATTCCTACCTTAGGGCGTTTCTTTAGCTCAACATCAATTTGCTTAAAATCTTGAATCATTCCTTTGACATTTTTTCTAAATTCAAAGATATTTCCCTTTTTTACGGCTTCTAAACAAATATCCATCCATTTATCATAGATTTACTGAGTAGTTCCTTTTTTCTTTTCATAAGGTCTTGTTGCATAGAAAAGTTTCATCAGTAAGTCTCCATAGATAACTCCTTGAATTGCTTTATTAGCTAAACTACGAGTCACTTTAAACGCTTGTTCTTTTTCTAAACCACTTAAATTAAATGATAAGATAGATACTCTCTCTAAACCAGCATCCCTTAAAGCTTTTCTAATTAAACCAATATAATTTGTTGCTCTACAACCTCCTCCAGTCTGAGTAATAATAACACTGGTATTATCAAGGTCATATTTACCACTTTTTAGAGCATGAATTAATTGCCCTGTAACAAGAATGGCTGGATAACAAGAATCATTATTGACATACTTCAGTCCAGTTTCTACTGTACCATCACTACTATCACTTAAATAGACAGCTTTATATCCCTCACTATTTAACATAGACTCAAGCAAAGGAAAATGATGTCTAGACATATCCGGAAACAACAGAGTATGTTCTTTATCACTTTCTTTAAAATAATTCTTTTCATAGTGATAAGTCTCATATCCTTGTTCTTCCATTCTTTTATTCATCGAAGCAATTAAAGAACGAATTCGAATTCGAACAGCCCCTAAATTATTGATTTCATCTATTTTAATTGTGGTATATAACCTGTTATTAAACTTAAGAATTTCTTCTGCTTGATCAGTTACGATGGCATCTAACCCACACCCAAACGAATTTAAATTCACTAGTTCTAAATTTGGATATTGACTAACCACATCACAAGCATGATAAACTCTTGAATGATAACCCCATTGATCAACAACTCTTAACTTACTTTTGAGTTTTGATAAATGACAAATACTATCTTCACTTAAAACAGCAAGCCCTAAAGAATGAATCATCGTATCAATCCCATGATTGACTTCTTTATCTAAGTGATAAGGCCTTCCAGCAAGAACAATGGCTTTCTCTTGATGTTCTACAACATACTTTAAAAACTCTTCTCCCTTTTCCCTGACTTCTCTTTTAAACTTTCTTTGCTCTTCAAATCCCTCATGAATCGCATTCTTGAGTTCTTTTTTCCCAAACTTATATTCCTTGAACTCAGCAAGTTCTAGTATTCTCTTATACAGTTTTTCTTCATCCATCGGTAAAAAAGGATGGATATACTTGATTTTATTCTCTTCTAAAGCTTCGACATTTAAGCTTATTGCCTCACTATAAGATTGAACAATCGGACAATTATAATGATTATCCGCATTTTCAAACTCTAAAGTCTCATACATAATACAAGGATAAAATATCGTTTTAACACCCTTGCTAATCAAATTCATAATATGACCATGAACAAGTTTAGCCGGATAACAAACAGACTCACTAGGCATAGACTCAATTCCACTTTCATAAATCTTGTGATTAGAGTGATCGGATAAGACTACTTCAAAACCTAACTTCGTGAAAATCGTAAACCATAAAGGATAATTCTCATACATATTTAAGACTCTTGGAATTCCAATACGCCCTCTTTTAGCATTTTCTAAAGGAATATACGAAAATAAACGATCATACTTCCAAGCATACATATTAGGTAACGTATTAAAACTTCCATTATTTCCACTACCTCTTTCACATCGGTTCCCAGAAATAAATACTTTTTTTCCAAAATGATTAATTGTTAAACTACAATGATTTTCGCACCTAGCGCATCTTCCGTGAGTCGTTTTAATCTCTAAATTTTCTATTTCTTCTTTATTTAAAATAGAACTCTTTATACTTTCATCTTCTAACTTTAAATAAGCATCTTTAGCAAGCAAAGCAACTCCATAAGCTCCCATTAAACCTGCAATATTTGGCCTTACTACTTCTTTTCCCGTAATAACTTCTAAAGCTCTTAATACCCCGTCATTTAAGAAAGTTCCGCCTTGCACCACAATGTGACTGCCTAGACTCTCATAATCTCTAATCTTCATCACTTTTTGCAAAGCATTACGAACTACAGAATAACAAAGACCCGCAAAAATATCTTCTAAAGGTCTTCCCTCTTTTTGGGTTTGTTTAATCTTACTGTTCATGAAAACCGTACATCTAGACCCCAAATCAATAGGAGCCTTAGACTCTAGAGCAAGCCTAACAAAATCACTAACTCCCATATCTAAAGACTTAGCAAGAGTCTCAATAAAAGAACCACACCCACTGGAACAAGCCTCATTTAGCATGATAGAATCCACAACTCCATCTTTCATCTTAATATATTTCATATCTTGTCCACCAATATCAATAATACTATCCACATTAGGCAAAAAATACTTAGCCGCTTCAAAATGAGCCATCGTTTCAATTTCACTCATATCCAAATTAAATGCGGTTTTAATGAGAGTCTCCCCATATCCAGTAGATCCACTATAACCGATTCTTTTGCTATCTCCTACCTGATCATAAAAAGCAAATAACATTTGTTTAATCGTATCAACAGGAGTTCCTAAATTAGAACGATAATCTTGATATACCAAACAACCATCTTCATCAATTGCTACTAACTTAGCCGTAGTACTACCAGCATCAATTCCAACAAATAATTTTCCCTTAATCTGATCTAGTTTTTTTGTCTGAACTCTATATTTTCCTTGTCTTTTCAAGAACGCTTCATATTCTTTTTTACTCTTAAACAAAGGACTTAAAGAATTGGATTCCTCTTCCTTAAAAGACTTAATCTGACTCATCAATTCCTTTAATTCTAAATAGGTATAAGTTTTACTTTCTTCTTGACCATAAATAGCCCCCATACAAACAAATAACATAGCATCTTCAGGAATAATAATCTCATGGCTTTTCAAATCTAAAGTTTTAATAAACCGTTCTCTTAAAGCAGACAAATAATTTAAAGGGCCACCTAAAAAAATAACATTTCCCTTGATAGGTTTTCCACAAGCAAGTCCAGAAATGGTTTGATTCACTACAGCTTGCATAATAGACAGGGCAATATCTTCTTTTCTAGCTCCTTCATTCATAAGTGGTTGAATATCACTCTTAGCAAATACTCCACATCTAGACGCGATAGGATAAATCTTTTCTCCCTTCAAAGCTAGTTCATTTAACCCAGGTGTATCCGTATTTAATAAAACAGCCATTTGATCTAGAAAAGCTCCTGTTCCACCAGCACATGACCCATTCATTCTCTGTTCTATACTAGGATGAAAATAAATGATTTTGGCATCTTCTCCACCTAACTCTATAGCAACATCACTTTGAGGCGCAAACACTTCAATCGCACTCTTACAAGCAATCACTTCCTGAACAAAAGAAATATTTAAATAAGAAGATAAGGCAAGAGCCCCACTTCCAGTCATACAAAGACGATATTCTCCACTTTTGTACTTGCTTAAAAAATCAGAAAGAAGCTTTACAATCGTTTTTCTCGTATCAGAATAATGTCTTTGATAATCTTTATATATAATCTTATCTTTATCATCCATAACAACAATCTTAACGGTAGTAGAACCAATATCTAAACCAATCCTATACAGTTTCTTCAATGAACATCACTCCATTCATTCTAAATGATAACCATTATACCATGTAAATCACATCTATTTCAACTCATTAAAAAATCCAGATTGTTTGTACAATCCGGATATATTTATTATAGTTCTATTTTCTTTACTTGTTCAACAGACATTCCTGTATATTTAGCTACATCTTCGCTTGAAATATGATCTTGTAACATTCGTCTAGCATTTTCTTCTTGAGTTTGAGTTCTTCCTTGTTCTATTCCTTCACTTCGACCCTGTTCAAGATACTTTTCTTCAAAACGTTTCCTATCTCCAAACAAATCCATTGCTTTTTTACCATATAAGAAGTCTTCAATTTCAGTAGCCATATCCATAAGTCCCTCATCTCCTTTCGCTAACTCTTTTACTTGTTCTAAACTATCTGCATTCATCATTTCCATCAGTAACTCAAATCTTTCATTATCATTATAGCCTTCTTTTTGTACTTTGTCAACTTGAATAAGATAAATATGGAAATCATCACTATGATAACATTCTAAATTATCATTCATAACATGAAAATGGTCTAAAAATTCTTTTGAAAATTTTAACTTAGATAAAACGTTTTTAGCAAAAATAATCTGAACAAGCGGCTTCATGTTTTTGTAGCTATTACCATGATTAAGTTGGTACCCAGAAAGAGCATGAGCATAAGCTTTACTTTTATTTAAAGCTTCTAAATCAAAACTTGTTTGAGCCTCAATATCAAGAATAACGTTTCCAGTATCAACTACAACATCAGAATACATTGCTTTATGTGCATACTCAAATTGTTTTAAATACTTCTGTTCATCAATTTTTAAATTTGATAAGTCATACTCTTTTAAAAATGAACAACATCTAAGTAAACACTTCAAATGCTTTTCAATAGAAAACAAATGCTTAAAACAAATGTCGTTCAACAATCCATGAAATTCTTGTGCTTGATTCATAATTTTCCTCCCTCACCCATAGTTAAAACAGAAATTAAAAATAATTGCAAATCTACTAATCACCTTATTTTAGCCTAACTAAAATACAAAATTAGCTAGACTAATTTCCATATTTTAGTCTAGCTAATTTACTCAAAATGCATAAATTTGATGTTTACACAAATTTTACATTTTTTAATTAAAACTGAGTAAATAATCCTTAATTTTTTCATATTCATCTATATGATTATCTAAAACATTCTCTAAAATAAAACATAATTCATTCTTCTTCTGATACTTTTCAAAATTAATAATAGATAATTTCTTATAAAGTTCATAAACCTCTTCATTTCCTTTTAAATAAACTTCATTTTCTGAAACATAATATCCTATATTTTGTCTTCTCAGTTCATTTAAAACTTTATTTAACACCTTATTACCAAAAGCAATACTCTCATTGTGCCAT
>JAFUYX010000080.1 GCA_017476885.1 Bacilli bacterium
AAAAATAAGAGATATTCCTTGCAAAAGAAGAACGGATTTGCTATAATATATTAAGAATAGAGGGAGAATACGTATGAAAGAAAAAGTGATACTAAATAGACCAAATGGAGAAAAAAATGAATGCGAAGTCATTTGTCATTTCATATCTGTTGATGATAGCCATCCTAATATTAAAAATATTCCAATTTTAGTAATTGATAAGAAAGAAATGAATAATGGGAATCAGGTATTAGAGTTTTACTGGGAAAAAAATGGGAGTTATCAAAATATAAATGATGATATAGCCTGGGGAGAAGTAAAGGCGGTAATTATTGATATCATAAGAGCAAATTTTGAAATGGTAGGTGCGATATAATGACTCAATTACAATATATAAAAAGTGAAGAAATCCAAGCAACCATTGAAGGCGGAAGAAGCCTTGCACTTAATCCAACTCAAGTCAGTGGCTTGAAAGAAAATTTTAAGAATAAAGTGGTGCAAGTAAACGATATTTCAAAACAACCAAATAACATCTCTGCTCCAGCTGTGACTATTCCTGAACAACCAGTAATAGAGAATCCTGCTCCAGCGGTGAGTATTCCTGAACAACCAGTGATAGAAAATCCTGCTCCAGCGATGAGTATTCCTGAACAACCAGTAGTTGAAAATCCTGCTCCAGCGGTGAGTATTCCTGAACAACCAGTAGTTGAAAATCCTGCTCCAGTTGTGGACTTTACAAATCCCGCAATGCCAAACGAAGAACCTCCAATTATTGATTTAGGAGTACCATTTGACTCAGGAATATCAATGGAACAACCAAAACAAGAAGTTTCAATTGAAAATAATAATAGCGCCAATAATAATTTAGAAATAACTCCACAAATTGAAATCATTCCAAGTGAGAAAAAACACAATACTGCTTATGATGTCCTTGCACAAGAAATCAATCGAATAAATGAACAATACGATCAACAGATTGCTCAAATTAATGAGAAACGAAAAGAAGAAATTAATGGAGTAATAGAGGCAGCGAGACAAGGAATACTAGATTTACAAGAACAGGCATCAGAACATTTAAAAAATGCTCAAGCTGCAGAGCAAATTGCACATATAGCATTTAATAATGCACAATCAAGTCAAAATAATCAAGGTTAAGCAAAAACTTAATCTTTTTTCATATAATGTAGTATGGAAGAAAGAATAGAACATTTTTATAAATGGATAATTAAAATATTAAAAGAAACACCAAATTATTTATATTTTCAACATAATCATTGTGATTACTTATTTTGCAAAATCAATAGGAAAAGCAATGACCTTGAACTATTATTAGAAGTAATAAATGAATGCATCAAAAAAAGAGCAGAAACTTTTCGGCCAATAAAAAATATTTATGGATTATTTTTTTCAACCATAGGGCAGGATAATTATATATTATTGGAATGTAATAATGTAAAAAAAGAATATACCATTCTTGATATGATTAAGTGGCAAAATAATATGCTAATAAAAAAAAATCTATCGGCCTTGAATCGAAGTAACTGGGTTTATCTTTGGTCACAAAAAATAGACTATTTAGAATATCAAATTCATGAACTAGGAAAAAAATATCCTACTATTGTTAACAGTTTCAGTTATTACGATGGACTTGCAGAAAATGCGATTTCTTATGCCTATCAAGCACAAAAATATAGAAGCAACGATAAACTAGTACTTTCACATCAAAGAGTACACTACCCAAATATCAGTGCAGAATTTGACAATCCTCTAAATTATGTAATTGATATTAAAGTTAGAGACATAGGGGAATATATAAAGAACTTGGCCTTAGATAATATAGAATACGCTTTGATAGACTTAAAAGCTGCTATTGAAATTGAAGGGTATGATATATATCATTTGAGTATGTTGTACGCAAGGCTTCTATACCCATCCTATTATTTTGATATTGAGGAAAGAATTATAAATGATTCAGAAAAAGAAGAAACAATACTGAGCATAATAGAGAAAAATGAACAATATGAAATTTTTTTAAAAAAAGCATGGAATTTGTTGAGAAATTATGCACCAATAGAACAAATATCTTGGATAACAAAAAAAGAATTATAAATCAACATTTATAACTCCTTTTAAGTTTGGAACCTCTTCTTTAAGATAAGATTCAATATTATCTTTTATAGTTACATCCTGAAATCCACAATGAGCACAAGCACCCGTCAATTTCACGTAAACATATCCGTCTTCGTATTTAATAAATTCAATATCGCCACCATCCATATTAAGAAAAGGGCGTAAGTCTTCAATTAGTTCATTAATTTTTAAAGTTTCATTCATAAAATGCCTCCAACACATATAATTATAAAATTTTTATCTTAACAAGTAAAGAAAAATAATTTATAATATCACTAGTGGTGAAAAGAAAATGAAGAAAAAATACAAAATAGGAGAACTTGTAGAAGGTGTAGTAACCGGCATAGAAGATTATGGAATATTTGTCTCCTTTGGAGAATATACAGGTTTAATACATATTTCAGAATTAAGTGAACATTTTGTAAATGATGTGTCACTTTATGCAAAAATTGGAGACAAAATACCATGCTTAATAATAGAAATAGATGAAAAAAACCAACGGCTTAAATGTAGTTTAAAGAATACAAAGTATGGTGAAGAAAAAGATTTTAATATTAATCATGGTTTTGCACCATTAAAAAAGCAACTTCCCATTTGGATTAACGAGAAAATCAAGGAGTACAAAATAAAATAGTACAAAAAAGGGAAAAAACGAACAAAAAATAAAAAAAAATGGAGAAATGTGCAAAAAAACTTGATTATTTGAAAATAAAATATTATAATGAAGAAGTCTTATGAATTAAGACAGTGCCTTGCTCAAGTGGCGGAATAGGTAGACGCACAGGACTTAAAATCCTGCGAGATTTAACCCTCGTGCCGGTTCAAGTCCGGCCTTGAGCACCATTTAATGATGCAGGAATACCCAAGTCCGGTTGAAGGGATCGGTCTTGAAAACCGAGAGGTCGAGCAATCGACGCAGGGGTTCGAATCCCTTTTCCTGCGCCATTATGTTTTATCGCGGGATAGAGCAGTTTGGTAGCTCGTCGGGCTCATAACCCGGAGGTCGTTGGTTCAAATCCATCTCCCGCAACCAATGGTTCGTTAGTCTAGTGGCCTATGACGTCTGCCTGTCACGCAGAAGATCACGGGTTCGACTCCCGTACGAACCGCCATTTTTGGCCGCATAGCTCAGTCGGTAGAGCAGAGGAATGAAAATCCTTGTGTCACTGGTTCAATTCCCGTTGTGGCCACCAGTAAGAATAGATAAAGCCTTTTTGCAGGCTTTTTTTTCATAATAGGAGGAATCGTGATGGCTATTTTTCTAAAATCCATTGAATCGGCATTTATTTTGTTCCCGTTAATTGCTCTATTCTTTACAATTCCATATATCATATATCAATATCGAAAGTATGGCTCCATTCCAGCATACCGCTCATTCGTTATATATACATTTTTGCTTTATTTACTATGTTCATACTTTTTAGTAATATTACCATTACCAAATAAAACTATAGTCATGCAAATGAAAACACCACAGTATAACCTAATACCATTCCATTTTTTATCCGAAATAAGAAATGAGACTTCATTTTATATAGGAGATTTTGCAACCTATTTCCCAACATTAAAAAATCCAATCGTTTATGAAGCAATATTTAACATTCTATTACTAGTTCCCTTTGGATGTTATTTAAAGTATTACTTTAATTGTAATTTGAAGAAAACATCATTTTTTAGTTTTTGTTATTCACTTTTTTTTGAATTAACTCAATTAACAGGCCTCTACTTTATTTATCCAAGAGGATACCGTGTTTTTGATGTAGATGACTTATTATTGAATACCATCGGAGGAATAATAGGCTATGGACTTGGAATTGTGTTAAATACTATTTTACCTACTAGAGAAAAAATTGATCAAGAAGCATTAAAAAAGGGCCAAAATATTACCTTACTAAAACGCCTAGTTATATTCCAAGTAGATTTATGTATTTGGCTACTAACCACAATTGGAATAACGATTTTCTTAGAATTATTCTTAAAAAAAATCACATACACAGTTTTCATCACGTTTCCAATCTCATTCCTATGTTATTATATACTAATTCCAAAACTATTCCACAATGCTACAATAGCAATGCATTTTTTCCACGTAGAATTCTTTTCGAAACATAAAATCAGTATTTTAGGTCTAATCAGTTATTATTATTTTAATTTATTTATCTATTTAATAATCCCAAGTTCTTTAATTATAAGCAATTTAATTCTCTACGAAAAATCAGCTATAAACATCATCGTATTGAAGTATTTCATAATTCTAAGCCTTACAATTACAGTAACAATCTATACGATATTATTCTTAAAAAGAATGCTTAATAAACAAACCATTGCTGAAAAACTATCAAAAATAAAAATAAAAAGCATATATACTAAAGAAGATGAATAGTCTCAACATTTGGACTAGATTTGACTTCTCGAATAAATCTAGAGGGATTCTTCTTTGGGGTCATTAAATACACATATTTTTTAGCCCTTGTCAAAGCAACGTAAAAAAGTCTTCGCTCCTCTTCGAAAGGAAAACTTTCTGACTTTTTAACAAGATTCAAAACACTCTCGTCCTTAATGAGGGATGGGATACCAAAAATTCCGTCTTCAACGTCTAAAAGAATTACCACATCACATTCAAGCCCTTTAGAGGAATGAATCGTAAGAAAGCGCACAAAGTGATGTTCTACCCCTGGAATAATTAATTCATTATCAGGCCCAAGAGTAAAAGAAGAAAGATAAGCCTTAAGACTAAAATGATTTCTTCCTAATACGAATATAGACTCATTAGGGTCAATCTTTTTTAAAATAGTCAGGAAAGCTTTTTGAGGATTTTGATAATAAACAATTTTAATTGGATAAGATATTGATTTAGGACTATGTAATGATTTTGGGATTTGAAAAGGATTTTTTTGCACAAAATCTCCAGCCACATCAATTAATTGTTGACTATTCCGATAAGTGTTAAGAATAGAAAACATACTAGCATCAGGGAAAAAAGTCTTAAAATTTAAAAACAAATGCAAATCACATCCAGAAAAATGATAAATCGATTGAAAATCATCTCCAACAACACATAAAGCAGCATTATTAAGAGATAACAATGCTTGAATAAAATTAAAACGAATATCAGAAGTATCTTGGAACTCATCGATAACATAGAAATGATAAGGAAGAGAAAACTCTGGCTTCTTTAACACTGAAGTTGCTTTTATAATGAAGTCATCAAAATCTAATGAGCCAACACTTTGCTTTTCTGATTCATAGCATAAAAATATAGCATAAAAAACATAAAGAATACGATATTTAGAAACATATCTTTGAATAAGTTCGGCCATTGACATCGAAGGATTACAACGAATAAGAGAAATAAAAGTTATGATCAATTTTTTAAATTGAACCAGTCTTGGAGATTGAAGAATTTTTTTCCAATTCTTATCCGTTTTAAAGAAATAACCAAAATAATAAAAGACAATATCTTGTAAAAACTTGTTTCCAAAACATTTAGAAGCAAAAAACTCATCGATAATATAGTGGAGTAAATCTTGAGAACACGGTTCAAAAAAAACACGTCCCTTTTTCAAAACTTCAACAGCAAGCTTATGAAAGGTAAAGGTATCAATGCCAGCCCCACACACCTCAAAAAGTTTATCTTTAAGACTACGAACGGCTTCATTAGTAAAAGATATACAACAAAAATCTTCTGGTTTATAGTATCCATTACGGACTAAATACTTAATTTTTCCCAAAATGGTAGTGGTTTTTCCAGCGCCAGCTCCAGCAATAATGATAGAATACTTAGAAAGCGAAGTTGCGGCAAGCATTTGTTCTTCATCTAAAAAATGATTTTGAATCCATATTTTTTCCATTTCAACTATTATATGAATTTGTGCATCATCTGTCAATTACAAAGAAGAAAACTATAATTAACCGAATTTTTTTGATATAATAGAAGGAAGAAAGAAGAGATACAATGCAAAGAAAAACCTATGCAGTCATCAATGGAGAGCAAATAAAAGAAAATGTCAAAGAGATTATCCAAAAATATAATGACTATGAATACTACATTGGCGTAGTCAAAAACAACGCATATCACCATGGCATTAGATGCATATTAGATATGATAGAAGGAGGAGTCAATTATTTAGCAGTTTCCTCATTAGAAGAGGCATTGCAAATAAGAAAATATAATCAAGAAATTTCAATTCTTTGCTTAGAGCCAATTTCAATTGAAAGCATTGATGATGCAATAAACGCTAACATTACTTTAACAGTCGAGTCACTATCCTATTTAAAAAACATGTTAAAAAGTGATTTATATGCTAGCTTAAAGATTCATATAGCTATCGATTCTGGAATGAATCGTTTAGGCTTCAAATCAAAAAATGAACTCAATGAAGCAATTAGTTTAATCAAAGAAAGCAAGAGAATAATTTTAGAAGGAATATATACCCATTTCGCAACTTCTGGAATTATAGATTCAAAATGGGACTTGCAACTACAAACATTTCAAAAAATCACAGAAGATATCGACTTAGCATCCATTCCAATCGTGCACTTAGGAAGAAGTCTAACTCTTGTAAATCATCCCAAGATTTCTTTTGCAAACGGAATTCGATTAGGCATTATCATGTATGGTTTTTCCCAAAGCCAAGTTTTAGGAAAGGGATTCCGGTCAAAATTAAGAAGTATTAAAATGAAGTATCTTCAAAAAAAGAATCACTGTAGTACAACAACACTTCAAAATGACCTTAAATTAAAAACCGCAATGTCTTTATATAGTGAAATTATCAGCATAAGAGACGTCAAAGAAGGAGACTATGTTGGATACAACACGTACAGAATCAAAGAAGATGGATATATTGCAACGATTCCGATTGGGTATGCGGATGGAGTAACCAAAAAATTCGAAAAAGTATACATAAAAGGAGATTATTGCGAGATTGTTTCCGATAGTATGGACATGATTATGGTATATAGCAAAAAAAAGAAGAAAGTAGGAGACCAAGTTGAAATATTTGGAGAACATATTCCTATTTCCCAAGTATGTCTCAATAACAAAATAAATGCCTACCACTTATTTAATCAAATCAGCAATCGGGTAACAAGAGTACACCTATCTAAGAATAGAAAAGAAGAAATTATTTATTAAGGAGGGACCCCAAATGGATTTTGAAATATTGATTTTAGGTTCAGACGCAAATGCCTATTATATGGCAAGATGTGCCTATGAAGCCTATCAAAAAAAAGCCCATTTAATAGGAAAAGATAGACTTGCTTTTACAAAGTATTCCAGCATTTTAACCATAGAGTATCAAGAAAAATTATGGGATGAATCATTCTTTGTAGACTTGTTAAATGATTATGCAAAAAAGCATCCATGTAAAATACTAGTGATTAGTACCAACGAAACCTATTCCATGTTTTTAGCAAAAAACAGAAAAAAACTTCAGGAGAATCTAATCTATCCAAAGCAAGATGAAAGAATTTTAGAAACACTTACAAACAAAGAAAACTTTTATAAAACATATAAAAAATCAGGCTTAGTGTTTCCGGAAACTCATTATTTTGACGTATTAAAAAATACTGTAATTCCAACCTTAAAATATCCAATTGTATTAAAACCAGCAAACGTAGTAGAGTATAATCATCTAAAATTTGAAGATAAACATAAAATTTATAAATTAAACTCTGAAGAAGAAGTAGAAAAAACAATTCATCAAATCAAAGACGCTGGATATAAAGATCGCTTGATTTTGCAAGAATTTGTTCCAGGAGACGATTCCTTTCTATTTGATAGTGTAGTTTATGTAGATAGAAAAGGAAAATGTAAAGTCATTAGTTTTGCTCAGATAGGATTACAAGAACGAAGTAAAACCATGGTTGGAAATGCTGCTACCCTCATCAATGGATTAAATACTTTCAATGGAGACGCAGAATCAATGAAAAAAAGTATTCTTGCATTTATGGAAAAACTTGGCATGAATGGATTTTATGAATTCGACATGAAATACGATCTCAAAGAAAAACAGTTTAAGGTTTTAGAAATCAATGCACGTCAAGGAAGATGCAGCTATTACCTAACACCTTTAGGAGCTAATTTAGTAGAAACTCTAGTAAAGGATTTAATATTCAAAGAAGAATTACCATTTAAAGACTTAAACGAAAAATGTTTACTATCCTTTGTTCCAAAAAGAATTGTCAAAAAATATATCGGAAATGAAGATTTTAAACAAGAGGTTTTAAAACTTTGGAAAAAAAGAGTCAGCCCAATGGAGTGTAAAATGGATCGAAACATAAAAAGATTTTTAATGATGAAAAAAAGACTATGGCATTATAGCGTAGAGTATAAAAATAGTTACTGGGAGGAATAAAAAAATGTGTGGATTTGTATGATTTGCAGATAATAAATCCAAAAAAGAAAAAGAAGCAATTATAAAAAAAATGACAGATCAAATCATTCATCGAGGACCAGATGGTGAAGGATACTATAGCGATTCACAAGTCGCATTAGGACATAGAAGACTATCGATTATCGACATCGCAGGTGGAAATCAACCAATGTATACCAAAGATAAAAAACTAGCAGTTGTTTTTAATGGAGAAATTTATAACTACCAAGCATTAAAAGAAGAATTAACGAGCAAAGGATATACATTTGAAACCAAATCAGATACAGAGGTGCTTTTGCATGGATATAGAGAGTGGAAAGATGAACTATATAAAAAGTTAAGAGGAATGTTTGCTTTTGTTATCTATGACATCGAAAACCACGAACTCATTGGAGCGCGAGATTATTTTGGAATCAAACCATTTTATTATTACCATAATGAGGATGAGTTCTTCTTTGGTTCAGAAATCAAATCATTCTTACCGCATCCAGATTTCAAAAAAGAAATCAACAAAGAGAACTTAAAAATGTATTTAATTTTCCAATATTCAGTAAAAGAAGAGACTTTCTTTAAAAATGTATTTAAATTAAAGCCAGGACATTATTTTCACTTTAAAAACGGAAAACTAGACATAAAAGAATATTATCATCTTTCCTATGATAAGAAGAGCAATAAAAAAGATTATGAAAGCGTAAAAAGGGAACTAAAACATGTTCTAGAAGAATCTGTATATTACCATCAAACAACAAGTGATATCGAAGTGGGAGCCTATTTATCAGGAGGCGTGGATTCATCTTACGTGGTAAGTCTTGGAAAACCAGACAAAACATTTTCAGTAGGATTTTCTTATGATGGATTTGATGAAACAGACTATGCCAAAGATTTATCAAATCAATTAGGATTGAAAAATTATCGGAAAAAGATTAGTCCAGAAGATTTTTTTGATGCGCTTCCTAAAGTAGAATGGCATACCGATGAACCACATGCCAATCTTTCCACAGTTCCTTTATATTTTTTATCAGAATTAACCAAAGAACAAGTGAGTGTAGCACTAGCAGGAGAAGGATCAGACGAAATGTTTGGAGGATACAATGAGTATAATGATCCAACACTTTTAAAAATGTATTTAAAAGTGCCATTGATACTTCGGAAAGGGATTCGGAATATATGCAGACATCTTCCACATTTTCCTGGAAGAAA
Organism: Bacilli bacterium; assembly: GCA_017476885.1. GTDB lineage: Bacteria > Bacillota_I > Bacilli_A > RF39 > UBA660 > Ventrenecus. Next base: position 9,684 of record JAFUYX010000080.1, read on the forward strand.
TACCCTTATAAAATATGGCCTGCCATTCAATGAAAGATACATTGGACACGGCACATTTATGGAAGAATGGGAGGCAAACAAGATTTTAGCAGATCAACTCAAAAATAATGAAACAATAGCTGAAATCCTTGAACCATACTATAGTCAAGTGAAAAATGAAGATGAATTAACAAAAAAAATGTTCATAGATTTTCATTTCTGGCTTCCACAAGACATCTTGCTAAAAGCAGATAAGATGTCCATGTCTCATTCAATAGAACTTCGAACTCCACTGATGGACATTGATGTGTTTAAATATGCTAGAACAATTCCTAATAAATATTTATTAAAAGATAAACAAACCAAATATATTTTTAGAGATATTGCAAAAGAAATCATTCCAAGCGAGTGGGCCAAAAGAAAAAAATGTGGATTCCCAGTGCCATTTTCAAAGTGGATCCGCGAAGAAAAGTTTTATACAAAAATAAAAGAATCATTTTCAAAAGACTACGTAAAAGAATTTTTTGATCAAAAATATATTTTAGAATTACTAGAAAACCACTATCAAAATAAAGAAAACAACGGAAGAAAAATTTATAATATTTACTGCTTCTGCGTATGGTATGAAGTGTATTTTGCTTAAAAATAAGAGAAGAAATGAAGAATTTGGTGTCATTTCTTTTTATTTTTGATTTTTTTTTAAATGTTTTCCACAATTTTTATTGACAATTAACCAAGTTTTTGGTAACATTTTAAGTGTCCTGAAAAGAATATGGGCGTTTAGCTCAGTTGGTTAGAGCATCTGCCTTACAAGCAGAGGGTCTGGAGTTCGAGTCTCTAAACGCCCACCATTATTTTTTTTGCCGAAATAGCGTAATTGGTAGCGCAACTGACTTGTAATCAGTGGGTTGTAGGTTCGAGTCCTATTTTCGGCACCATCGATGGAGGGATAGCGAAGTGGTCAAACGCGGCAGACTGTAAATCTGTTCCTTCGGGTTCCATAGTTCAAATCTATGTCCCTCCACCACTTAAGATTGCCACGTAGCCAAGGGGTAAGGCATCAGACTTTGACTCTGACATTTCAGTGGTTCGATCCCACTCGTGGCAGCCATTCTTCGGTTCGCTAGCTCAGTAGGTAGAGCATCTGACTTTTAATCAGAGGGTCGAGGATTCGAGTTCCTCGCGAGCCACCATTCGAAAATATAAATCCTTTCAAAGGATTTTTTTTATGATTCAAAAAGCACAACATCATAGTGATAAATTAGAGGAAATTTTTTCCAAAATTCGACATTTTTAGCCTATAAAAACTGATAAAATTTCATCACAAGCGAAAAAACTTAAAAAAAGTGACAATGTTAACCTTGTGGCGTTAATATCTTTTAAGTTTTCACTGCTATACTTTTAAGTAGGGTGATGGAAGATGAAATTATCAACGGCAATTTCTAAGAAAATTCTTCATATCTGTGCCGAGTATAATATCACCCCAAATAAACTTGCAAGCATCTGTTGCCTCACACAAAGTACCGTTCAAAAATTAATTTCAGAAAAATCAAATAATCCCAAATTACTAACCATTATTAGAATCTGTGAAGGTCTAAACATCTCCTTAAAGGATTTCTTCGATGACGAAATATTCTCCAAAATAGAAAGAGAAGATTAATTATGAAAGTCATTCAAGAAAAAAATAAAACCATCATCATATTAAAAGATAACGAAACGATAGAAGTTCAAACCTTGAAAAAGAATCCTATAAGAATTCAAATTAAGTGCAAAGAAGGGACATTTATTGTAAGCGAAAATTTCCAAAAAGATAAAGCCCGCCGATTAAACAAACCAGACTGCAACTAGGCAGTTTTATTTTTTGCAAATTCATGATATAGTAATTTTGGTGAATGTTATGTCAAAAATAAAATACATTATTAGGTGCATTACAAGAATGGATTATAAAAATATGTTCCAAATAGCCAAAAAAGTATCTAAAAAATCAAGAAAACCCATACTTTGGATATTAATTGATATAATCTATTGTGGCCTAAAATACGGCGCTGGCTACTACGATTATCAAGAATTTGAATTTTATCGGTTAACAAAAAAAGAACGAGAAAATTATTTAACCAGAACTAAGAATAATCTCATCATCAAAAAGTATAATAATAAAGAATACTTTCACATTTTAGATAACAAAGTAGAATTTAATAATACATTCAAAGATTTCATCAAAAGAGAGTATATGCTCCTAGATCAATCAAATGAAAAAGACTTTGAAATTTTTTTAAAAAAACATAAAGAGGTCATAGTAAAGCCACTAGATGGAGAAGGCGGAAAAGGTGTAGAAAAAATTACTTATCAAAAAGATATGAATTTAGAAAAACTTTACCAATCATTGATTGAAAAAAAACAACTTTTAGTAGAAGAAGTTATAATGCAACAGGAAAGTATTAACAAACTATACTCGGGATCTGTGAATACCCTTAGATTATTTACCTTCTTTGACGGAAAAGAAGCCCATGTTCTAAATCAAGTATTCAAAATTGGTAATGGTGGAGTGACAGATAACTTTAGTTCTGGAAGCATGTATACCTTTGTTGATGAAGAAGGAAAAATTCTAGTTCCGGCAATTGATCAAAACGATCGTATTTACAAAGAACATCCAATCACACATGAAAGAATAATAGGATTTCAAATTCCATATTTTAAAGAAGCCTGCAACTTTGTTTGTGAAGCCGCCAAAATTATCCCAGAAGTAAAATACATTGGATGGGATGTTGCCATTAGTAAAAAAGGACCAGTCATTATTGAAGGAAATTCCTTCCCAGGAGTATTCCAAATTAAGCCAAGCCTAATGAAAAATCAAGGCCTAATTCCAAAATATCAAAAATATATGGATATTAAATAGAAAAAGAGTGAAACTATGAAAAAAAGTGGATTTTTAGAAGGAACGATGATTGCCACAATTGCAATTATTCTGACTAAAATACTCGGAATGATTTATGTGATTCCCTTCTATGCTGTAGTAGGAGTACAGGGAAGTGCACTCTATGCTTATGCATATAATATATATGTCATATTTTTAGATATCTCATCAGCCGGAATTCCAGCTGCCATGAGTAAGATTACCAAAGAATATCAAACGCTTGGGCAAGAAGATGCCAAAGTAAGAGCCTACAAAATTGGCAAAAAAATCATTCGGTATTTATCAATCTTATTGTTTATCATCTTGCTCATTTTTGCAAATCAAATTGCAGGATTAATTTTAGGAGATCTACAGGGAGGAAATACCATTGAAGATGTTGCATTTGCCATTCGTTGCGTTTCCCTTGCAATCTTAGTTATTCCATTTTTAAGTGTAACCAAAGGATACTTACAAGGACACAACATCATTGATGCACCAAGCAAATCCCAAGTCATAGAGCAAGTAGTGAGAATTGCGGTAATACTTGGTGGAAGCTATATAGCACTTAAAGTATTTCATTTATCTTTAACAACTTCTGTTGGAATTGCTGTATCGGGAGCCTTCGTAGGCGGACTTGCAGCAATGCTCTATATTCTCTATAGCATCAAAAAACATAAAGAAGTGCTATCTTCAGAAGAAGCCATTGAAGAAAATAAAGTAACAGATAAAGAAATACGTAAAAAAATACTATCCTACGCTATTCCTTTTATCATTATTGACGTAGCAGTATCCATCTATAGTTTTGTAGATATGGTCTTTATTTCAAGAACAATGACTGCTCTAGGATTTGATGCTTCTACTACAGAATTTATCACCACTTCTGTAACAACCTGGTCTGGAAAAATTGGAATGGTAGTAAACTCCATTGCCATGGGGCTCACCATGAGTTTAATTCCGAACATTGTGGAAGCATATACCCTAAAAAAATGGGACAACGTAGAAGAAAAGTTTAATCGAGCTCTCCAAATCATCTTAGTTGTATGTATTCCTATGGTCCTTGGAATATCTCTATTATCCAAACCAATCTGGAGCATTTTTTATGGAACAGAAGCTTTAGAACTTGGCGGCCTTGTTTTGAAAGTATATATTTTTATTCCATTATTCTTCAATCTCTATATGGTCACTTCTTCTACATTACAAAGTATGAATAAATTTAAAACCGTATACATTACAACCATCTTAGGTTATGCTACCAATGCTATTTTAGATGTCCCATTAATGCTTTTGTGCCATTCTTTAGGGTTAGAACCATTTATAGGGGCTTGTTTAGCTAGTATGTTAGGATACTTGGTAAGTGTAGTAACAACATTAAAATATTTAAATAAAGAACATCAACTAAGCTATAAAGATACGTACAAAACATTCTTAAAAACACTAATCCCTAGTTTTTGCATGGTAGTTTTAGTCTTAATCTTGAAGTTCGCAATAAAAGTGGACTATGAAGATAAAATCGCTTGTATAATTTATGTGGCATTCATCAGTTTAATGGGAGCCATTTCATATCTATTGATAGCATATAAACAAGGAATTCTAAGTCACATATTTGGCAAAAACTTCTTAAAAAAGATTCTAAGAAAAATAAAATTGAAAAAGCGAAAAGAAAGTTCTACAAAGGAAAAGTAGGACTTTTTTTGTCATATTTTGTCGAAAGGATAGACAGATTTTTCAAAAACTTTAAAATAGAGTTCTCAAGAAGAAAGAAGATTTGCCTATGCAAGAAAACATCGAAAAATTAAAAAAAGAATTTTATAAAATTCAATGTAAAAACTGGATTCCAAGTAAGGGACTTGGAAGTGGAGCCGCCGGGAGAACTTTCGAAGAACTTTTAGGAGTAGAAGAGAATTCTGATATTCTTCCTGACTATATAGGAATTGAACTCAAAACAAAATTGGAACAAGGTAGATATCCAATTCATTTATTTAGCTGTGCCTTTGATAATAAACCTCTAGAAAATCAAAGACTACTATTTTCCTATGGATATCCTAATCAAATGAACAGAGAATTAAAAAAATTCAATGTAACCATCAATGGCAAAAAAAGAAAGTACTTTAAAGATTTTACCAGTTTCAAATTGTGGGTGGACTATTCCCAAAAAGTAGTTCGACTATTAGTATATAATAAAGTAAATAAAATGGTTGAAAGAAACATGTCTTGGTCGTTTAAAGAATTAAAATCAAGATTAGAACACAAACTGAAACTTATGGCTTTAGTGACTTATAAAAAGTATCGGATTCAAGAAAAACTATATTTTAAATATACAAAAATGGATATTTATAAATTAAGAAGTTTTGAAAGATTCTTAGAACTCATAGAGGAAGGAAAGATTCAAGTAACTTTTAAACTATACCAACAAGATGATAAAATGAACTACGGAAAAATCATGGATAAAGGCACCAGTTTTGAAATATCTACAGATAGCATAGAAGACCTCTTCGAAAAAGTGGAAAGCCAAGAGGTCACATGAAAAAACTCTTCGAAAAAGTAGAAAGCCAAGGGGTCACATGAAAAAACTCCTAAAGAAAAATCTTTAAGAGTTTTATTTTACAATGGTCGAGAAGACAGGACTCGAACCTGCGACCCCTTGGTCCCAAACCAAGTGCACTACCAAATTGTGCTACTTCTCGATAACAATGATATTATACCACAAATAGGAGCATTTGCAACAAAAATAAATGGTGCACCCAAAGGGAGTCGAACCCCTAACCTTTAGATCCGTAGTCTAACGCTCTATCCAATTGCGCTATGGGTGCATCAAACAAATGCAATATGATTATATAATAGGAAAAATAAAAATGCAAGCGAAAATCTTGATTTTGATGGTTTTTTACTTGAATTTAATCCGCTATATAGAGTAAAATGAAAGTGAGAAAGGAAGAACAAAATGGAAAATAAAGAAAAACTCAAAAAAATCAGTAAAGTCATTGCAATTTTAGCATGCATCATCAAAATCTGTATGAGAGTGGCAGCAGTATGTATCGTTCTAGCGATGTTAGTAATCCCATCTGCATTAAATAACCTAAAAGTAGAAAATCATACGATACAATTATTTGATGAAAAAATTGAATTTACGGAAACTGAAGAAGGAATTGAAATTAGAAACGGTGAAAATAAAGAAGTGATTACGTCTCAAGCCGACAAAGAAGCGATAAAAACCATCATTAAATACTTCAAAGAAAATAACACTCAAAGATTAAGCGTTCAATTAGAAATAGTATTCTTAATTACTCTTGTTTATGTGGTATTAATTGATTTTGCAATGCAACGCTTACAAAAACTATTTAAAAACATTCAGGAACAAGATACACCATTCAACGAAGAAAATACCTTAGACATCAGGAAAACCACTTACTTCTTCTTAGCGTCTTTCATCATTTCTATTGCCGGTTCTATTGTATCTAGTGCTATGTTTAACGGCTCTATATCAATGAATGTCAGTATCATTGAAGTGATTGCAATTCTAATCGGATTTAGTTTAACCTACATCTTCGAATATGGAAATTCTTTAGAAAAAAAGAAAACAAAGAAGGGAGAATAAAAGACTTGAACAAAGAAGGATTTATTAAAGAATTAGCCAGCAAAACAGGTTTAAATGAAGAATTGTGTAACAAAATTAATGAAATTTTGGAATCAACATTCTTAATCGGAAAAAACAACAAAGATAAAATCTTGAACGATATTTGTTCAAAACTAAATATCCCCCAAGAAAAAGCAGATGAAATTTATAATGCTGCCATGGGAATATTAGGAAATGGAATTTTAGATAAATTAAAACATCCATTTAAATCTCAAGACTAACGGAAATTTTACTTCCGTTTTTTTTTAATTTATAGTATACTATTCTTAAGATAAAGAGGGATGAAAAACATGAATGAAAAAGTATTATCACAGAAAGAACTAGAATCTATAGATGGATATTTTAGAGCATTAAACTACGTATCTGCTGCATCACTTTACCTAAAAGATAATCCACTTTTAAAAAGACCTTTAGAGTATAGCGATATTAAATCTAAATTAGTAGGGCATTTTGGTTCAGCGCCTGGGCAAAACTTTGCTTATATACATTGTAATCGAGAAATAATTAAAAATAATTTGAATATGATGTGGATATCTGGACCTGGACATGCAGGACAATCAGCAATGGCAAATTCTTATTTCGAAGGAACCTATGGATACTATTACAGAGACTATCCACAAAATGAAGAAGGCTTAAAAAAACTTATGAAAAAATTCTCTTTTCCAGGAGGAACATCTTCTCATGTGGCCCCAGTAATTCCAGGAAGTATTCATGAAGGAGGAGAACTAGGTTATAGTCTTGCTCATGCTTTTGGTGCAGCATTTGATAATCCAGATTTAATCGTAACAGTTGTTGTTGGCGATGGAGAAGCAGAGACAGGTCCTCTTGCTACTTCTTGGCATGGGAATAAATTTTTAAATCCCAAATACGATGGAGCAGTACTGCCAATTCTTCATCTAAATGGATACAAAATAGCGAGCCCATCAGTCCTGTCAAGAATTTCCAAAGAAGAATTAAAAAACTATTTTAAAGGATGTGGCTGGATACCATACTTTGTTGAAGGAGAAACAGAAGAGCTTCATCAAAAAATGGCTGAAACAATGGATGAAGTTATAGAGAGAATTAAGAATATTCAATATATTGCTAGAGAAAAAAAGATAAGTGAAAGACCTCTTTGGCCAATGATTATTTTACGAACTCCAAAAGGCTGGACTGGACCTAAAAAAATAAATGGAAAACAAATAGAAGGAAGTTTTAGATCTCATCAAATACCTTTAGAAATAAAAGAAAAAGATGAAGAGGCTCTAAAAAAACTAGAAAACTGGTTAAAAAGTTATAAACCAGAAGAACTATTTGATGAACAAGGAACTTTAAAAGAAAAATATAGAATGTTTATCCCAGACTTTGAACACGCAATGAGTAATAATAAACATGCCAATGGAGGATGTTTAAGAAAAGACCTAATCTTACCAGATTTTAAAAAGTATGGTTTAAAACTTCGTTACCCAGGGGAAGTAATCTCTGAAGATATGCGAAATCTAGGAACCTATTTAAGAGATGTTATAAAACTAAATGATAAAAATAAAAACTTCAGAATATTTGGACCTGATGAGGCTTTATCTAATCGTTTTAATGATGTCTTTGAAATTACAAGTAGACAATTTGAAGGAAAGATTTTACCAACAGACGAATTTTTAAGTACAGAAGGAAGAGTGTTAGACTCTTACCTTTCAGAACACATGTGTGAAGGATGGCTAGAAGGATATTTACTAACTGGAAGACATGGACTATTCCATTCCTATGAATCTTTTATTAGGATTGTTGATTCCATGGTTTCTCAACACGCTAAATGGATTAAAACAGCTAAAGAAATACCTTGGAGAGAACCGATTTCATCTTTAAATCTATTAGTTACAAGTCACTGCTGGCAACAAGATCACAATGGTTACACCCATCAAGACCCAGGAATGATTAACCATATTATTACTAAAAAGGCAGAAATTGCAAGAGTATATTTACCATGTGACACTAACACCTTACTATCCGTAACAAATCATATTTTAAAATCAACGAATTATGTGAATCTAGTCGTAGCAAGCAAACATCCAAGACCTCAATGGTTAACCATGAACCAAGCAGTAAGACATTGTGAAGCCGGAGTAGGAATCTGGGCATTTGCAAGCAACGATATAGACAATAAACCAGACTTAGTTTTAGCTTGTGCTGGAGATACACCAACTCTAGAAGTCATGGCAGCTACTTCAATCCTAAGAAAATTCTTACCAAATTTAAAGGTAAGAGTAGTAAATGTAGTAGACTTAATGAAGCTTCAAAATGATCATCCTCATGGCTTAAGTGATAAGGAATACGATTATATTTTCACTAAGAACAAACCAATTGTTTTTGCTTTCCATGGATATCCAAATGTAATACATGAACTAACGCACAGAAGAACAAATCAAAACTTACATGTAAGAGGATATATAGAAGAGGGAACAATTACAACTCCATTTGATATGAGAGTTCAAAATAAAATGGATAGATATTCCCTAATCTTACTTGCTTTAAAATATTTACCTGAATTCGATGGAAGTAGACTAAAAAAACATTGTCAAGACATGTTAAAAAAACACAGAGAATATATCATTGAGAATGGAATCGATATGCCTGAAGTAGCAAACTGGAAATGGGATAATTAATCAAACCCCCTCGAATTTCGACCAAAATGTTGATATTTTGTTGAAAGATACGCAGTATTTTTGTGTAAATTAAAAGAAATCAATCTTGACATATAGTGCCAAAAAGTGTTAAAATGATAATAGAAGAGAGGTAAAAAAAATGAATAATAAGAAATTAGGAATAGGCTTATTTATAGCCTTAATAGCCTTAGTAGCAGGAGTATCTTACGCGTACTTCACTGCATCATTTCAAAACCTAGGTACTAGAGAAACAAGTATTACTCTAGCAGAACTTGGAAGTTTGAAACTAACAGCCGAAGAAGCGAGTTACTCTAGTGGAGAACAATACCCAGGGGATATAGCAATACAGAAGTTTTACGTAGAACCTGTAACCAAAGGTAAAGGAATCTATGAACTAGATTTAACAGGGGTCATAGATGAAACCATATTTGGTACAGATGTAGAAGTATCTCTATATAAATCAATAGATACTACTGAAGTAACAGTTACGGAAGGTGAACTAACTCAAGAAGGAAGTAACTTCTCTAGAGTAGATGCCCTAGTAACAAATGGACTTACACCTGTTTATACAGGAAGTCTAAAGAATGGTTTAAATAAACTATTCCAAGAAGAGTTTGAAGTAGTAAGTGAAGGTAGTACTTTAAAAATAAGACAAAATACAGAGTCTACTGCTTACCCAAAATATACTTTCTATTTAGTCTATAACTACAAGAATAATGGAAATCAAAATAATCAGATGGGACAAACTTTCTCTGGAACTATTTCAGGTAAAATTATTGATAAACTATCAAATCCTGCGTTAGATACTTTAGAGTCTTTACAAGAACTAAATCCTAATTTAGTAGTTACAACATCAACAAGTATAAATCCTAATTTTGCCAGGATTGCACCTCAAGAAAGTGCAGGTGTGACATATGATTCGGACTATGGATGGGGATATTTAGCAAATGGCACAGATACCTATATTACTTATGCGAGTGATTTTAACTATGATGAAACAACAGGGGTATATACGTTAGTAAATTATACAACTTGTCAATATAGTGCTTGTTATAATGATTTAGTAAATAAATATGTAATTATGAATTCAGACTATTCATATGGAAGTTCAACTAATGAAGCAATATATGAATCTGTTATTAATGAAGTAGATAAGATTAATACGGCAGATGCAGAAGGAAACATAGGTGTAACAGTATTCATTGGAACTGAGTTAAATGAAGTAAAACAAGGTACTTGGGCACCTCAAACAAGTGGATTATTTGAACTACAAGATGACTATGGAACAAGTTATTACTACCGCGGAAATGTAGATAATAACTATGTTAAGTTTGCAGGATACTACTGGAGAATAATCAGAATTAATGGAGATGGCACTATCAGAATGATATACGCAGGAGACGCCAGTACAATAGACGCCTTACCAAATAAATTAGAAGTGCTTGCTAATGGTTATGATGATTCATCTACACAGTACACTCAGATAGGAACAAGTGCGTTTAATGAAAACTTTAATGATAATGCCTATGTAGGATATATGTATGGAACTCCAGGGTCTGATAACTATAACGATACTCATGCCAATACAAATAGTAGTACAATCAAAACTTATCTAGACACATGGTATGAAAATAACATCAAGAATACCGCAAATGAAGCCTACATAGCAGATGCTATATTCTGCAATGACAGAAGTGTAGCAAGTGCTGAGACCATTAATTACGCAAATACAAGCTGGGGAGAAAGTTATACAACAAATGCATTTGGAACAAACTGGACAATTTATGGGACTTATGGTAGACAAATAGAAGAAATTGAAAGAGGGCAAGGAAATAAAGCAATTCTAACCTGTCCAAATAAGAACGATGCGTTTACCGTAAGTGATACAGCAAAAGGAAATGGTGCTCTTTCTTACCCAATAGGTCTTATTACTATTGACGAAGCAAACATCGCTGGAGGAGCAAGAGAAGAAAATTATGATTATTATCTGACGACAGGATATTGGTATTGGACCCTGTCGCCGCTTAGCTATTATTTCAGTGCGTATGTCAGGGAGGTCCGCGAGGCGGGCCGGCTTGGTAGTGCTAATTCTGTGGGTCATAATGTCGGCGGTCGGCCAGTTCTCAATCTGAAGTCTGATAGTCTGAAACTAGGCTCAGGCGGGGTAAATGACCCATTTAGAGTAAGTCTTAGCTGAGGACAGTTTTTCTGGAAGCTAGTAATAAAAGTAAAAAATGAGTGAAATTGTAAGTCCCATGACTAACGATTTCACTCATTTT
>JAFUYX010000081.1 GCA_017476885.1 Bacilli bacterium
GTAATAAATTAACTAAGTATAGAACATCTTCTGCATATTCAACTATGTTAGAATCAGGTTCTCCCATACCTGGACATAATCTATTATATAATTTATAATCATATCCACCGTTATTTTTTAAATATTCTATTATCATTTCTAATTTATATATTAATTCATCTTTATTTATCATTTTTTATCCTTTCTTGTTATTGAGTTTCTTTCCTTTAATTCTTGTTGTATTATAAAATTCTATCCATTCTTCAACTAATTTTTGATATTCTTCTAAAGATGTGATATTATTGTTGTACAAAGTTTCCTTTTTAAGGAGAGAGTGCCAACTCTCAATTGGTGAGTCATCTATCGGAGTACCCTTTCTGGCCATAGAAATGGTAATACCATTAGATTCACAAATAGCTTTGTACTCGTAAGATGTATATTGGAAACCTTGATCACTGTGAATAATAAGCCCAGATACATCTTTTCTTTTTGCAATTGCTTCGTTTAATGTATCCATAACTAATTTGTTATCATTATATTTTGATATTTTATAAGCAACAACTTTTCTATCATATAAATCTATTATTGTAGATAAATAAGCCCTAGAGCCCTTAAATATAAGATAAGTTACGTCTGTATCCCATACTTTATTAGGTGCATCTGTGTTAAAATTACGTTTTAATAAATTTGGTTTAACATTATCTTCAATTCTTTCATTCTTATTTTTCTTTTTTGACTTTCTTATGTATTCAGCCATTAAATTATATTTTTTCATTATTCTTAAAACCTTCTTTCCATTCATTACAACCCCATATTTGATTTTTAGGCCTTCCACAATTCTACGATAACCATATGTGCCTTTAGAATCATCAAATATTTCTTTAATTATTAGATAATCATAATAATCAGGATCTTCCTTATTCCGATATTTATAATAAGTTTTAGGACTTATTTCTAATACGGCACACATATTATATAACTTATAATTATTTCTATATAGATTAATAAAAGTTACTTTCTCTCTCGTTGTGCCTTGAGGAAGGCCTGGTATTTTTTTAGTATTTCATATCTTTCTTTGTAATCTTCTTTTGTTAAATCTTTTTCTTTCGGTCGTCCGTGTCTTTTACGACCATATCCTGGATATTTTTCAGGATGCCTTAGTTTTTGTTGCCAAGTAGATATTGTTTTTTTAGACACATCATATTTTCTAGATAATTCAGTATAAGATTTACCATTTAATAACTCATTAATAATTTTTTCTTTTAAAATATCAGAATATTTATTAAACTTTTGCCCTTTTGAAGCCATCAAAAAACACCTCCTTTCGGAAGTGTATTTTATCATATTTTAATATAGAATTACTTTTTTTTGTTGTCTACTCTATGGGGTGCATTTCATTAGTAAGCTTTTTTTAGGAATAATAAAGCTGCCTTACATTTATATTATAAAACATTTTTGTTAAAATAAAAAGACTATTAACAAAATTCCTTTTGTCAACAGTCTGAGCACTTATTATTAAAGTGCTTATACGTTAAATCTAAAATATACAATATCTCCATCTTGCATGATATAATCTTTGCCTTCTAAGTGAAGTTTTCCCGCTTCTTGAACTTTTTTCTCATCGCCAAGTTCTTCTAAATCATTATATTTCATAATCTCAGCTTTGATAAATCCTCGTTCAATATCGCTATGAATTAATCCGGCCGCTTTTTTGGCAATCGTTCCTTTTCTAAATGTCCAGGCTCTGCATTCATCTTTTCCAACGGTAAAAAATGTCTGAAGTCCTAGTAAATCATAAGTAGCAAAAATAAGTTTATCTAATCCACTATAGGAGATTCCTAGTTCACTTAAGAAGTTTTTCTTATCTGTTTCTTCTAATTCGGATAATTCGCTTTCCATTTTGGCACACATCACAATAACTCCTGCGTGTTCTTTGGAAGCATATTCACTTACTTGTTTGGTATATTCATTCTCTCCTAAAACAACATCGTCTTCCGATACATTCGCAACATAGATGATTGGTTTTAAAGTGATGAAGTTAAAGTTCTTCAATGTTAATAACTCTTCTTCTGTGAAATCTTCTACTTGTCTTAATGGAATATTTTTCTCTAGGGCACTTTTGCATTTTGATAAGGCATGGTATTCTAATACGGCTTCTTTTTCTTTTGAGGTAGCAGCTTTTTTTCCTATTTTTTCAATCCTGTTATCCACAATTTCTAAATCTGCTAAGATTAACTCCACATTAATGATATCCATATCAGAAATTGGATTAATGCTACCAGATACATGGATAATATTTTCATCATCAAAACAACGGACAACTTCAACTATGGCATCTACTTCTCGAATATGAGATAAGAATTTGTTTCCTAGTCCTTCTCCTTTGCTTGCCCCTTTTACTAAACCTGCTATGTCAGTAAACTCAAATGTCGTAGGAACCGTATTCTTTGGCACATAGAGATTTGTTAAAAACTCTAGGCGTGAATCTGGTACTGTTACTACTCCTACATTTGGGTCAATTGTTGCAAAAGGATAATTGGCCGCTAGAATATGTTTTTTGGTAATTGCGTTAAATAAAGTTGATTTCCCTACATTTGGTAATCCGACAATTCCTGCTTTTAATGACATAATGATTCCTCCCTGATTTTTATTATAATACTGTTACTCCATTAAAGCCTATTGGAAGTCCTATTACATACCATAAGATTATGATTATAATTAGGGCAATTCCTGTAACAAGGGCAAATGGAGCTTGATGTTTAATGGATTCTGTAACACTTAGATTCTCTTTGTTTGGCTTGTATTTGTTTAGCATTGCTAAGTAGATTACAAAATAAGCCATCAATGGTGTTAATCCCATTGTAATGCTTTCGCCAAATCGGAAAATGACTTGCGTGAATTCTGGTGTAATTCCTGCGTTCATAAAAACTGGAATTGCAATCGGAGATAAAATCGCCCATTTACTAATGGATGTTGGCATTACTAAAGTTGATATCATCGATACTAAAATCAATAGAATGATTAACGGAATTCCAGAGAAGCCAACTTCTCGAATCAGATTTGCTAAGAATGCAACGATGACACTTCCTATGTTAGAATTTTTAAATACAGATATAAACAATGAGGCCACAAAAATTAAAACGATGGTATTTCCGATTCCGTCTAGGGCATATCCTAGACTATTAACAAAGTCTTTAGGAGATTCAATTGTTCTAGCTCCTAGTCCGTAGAACAATCCTAATATAATAAAGAACATAGTGACAACAAATACAAATCCATTGGAAAAGAATGAGTTGTAACTAAATAGTTTATCAATATATAAAATTTGACTATTATCTAGTAAGGCTCCTGAGAATGGAAGTCCTGGAATGATATTGTATAAGAAAAATAATACATAGGCTCCTGAGGCTAGCAGTGAAAATACAAGTCCTCGAACCTCTTTTTTTCCTAGTGTGGTCTCTACTTCTTCCTCTTCGCTTTCATACTTTCCTAATTTGGGCGCTAGTTCTTTTTCTGTGATATTGGTTAATAGAATCGATAAGATTACCACTGCTGCAGCCATGATAAATACTCCTGATATAGAAGCCATACGATATCCTATATCAATTACTCTAGCAGCGGTTAATGACATGGAAAGTAGGGAAGAATCTACACTTGTAAAGATGAACGATAATCCTTGTCCACAGGTTAAGCCCGCAAAGGAAGCAATAATTCCTATCCAAGGGTTTCTTTTCCCATACTTAAATATTAATGCACTTAAAGGAAGTAATATCACGTAGGCTAAATCTCCCATCACACTTCCTATGATGCTCAAGAATATAATGATAAATGTCACTGTATTTTTTTTCATTTTTTTGGTTAAGAATGTAATAGCGGCTTTTAAAAATCCACTACTCTCCATTACTCCAAATCCGATTAATATAATAATCAAACTAGAAAATGGGGCAAAGTTTACAAAGTTTGAAACAGTTTCACTAAAGATGTATTTCATTCCAGATAAACTAAACATATTATTGATTTTAACCAGTTCTGTAGAATACTCTAAGGTGGTTGAATTAATCTTATATAGCGTTGTACTAATATCTAATAAACTTAAGATACCACTGATAATCATGGTGATTCCTGTGAGTATTAAAAAGGCCATGACTGGATGAAAATATTTATTTTTTTTCGTCATTTTTTTCACCTAACACATTCTTTAATTTCTTTTCAAATTCAAATCGTTCCATCATAATTTCTCTTCCACAAGCTGCGCATTTTAGTTTAATGTCTACACCCATTCTTGTAATAATCCATTCGTTATTTCCACAGGCATGTTGTTTTTTCATAACGACATGATCATTCAATTGATATTCTTTATTTTTCATAATGCACCTCGATTTGATCATATGGAATTTTTATATTCTCTTGATCATAGGCATCCTTGATTAATCTTAAAACCGCTCTTCTCACTTTAAAACGATAAGGTGCCCCGCAGTAAATTATTATAGCATAATTTATGGATGATGCGTCAAATTTATCAAGTCCTAAATATTCACTTTCCTTTTTGACCCCTTCCATGGTTTTTGCTTTCTCTACCACCTTTTTTAAAACTGCCTCTACTTTTTTTACTTCGCATTCATACGCCGTTGGAATTTTAAGTAAAATCCCATAATCTCTTTGAGATAAGTTCACCACGGCATTCATATTTCGATTGGCAAATATATAGGTTTCTCCTGTTCCTGTTTTTAACTTTGTACTCTTTAAAGTTAAATCCATCACTTCCCCTTCAAATTCTCCTATCCTGATGATGTCTCCAATCATATAATAATTATCTAAAATGATAATAATTCCACTCATGAAATCCTCTACCGTACTTTGCAAGGCAAATCCTAATACCACTCCTGCAATTCCTAAGGATGCTAGAATACCACTCGTATCAATTCCATAGACATTTAATATCATGATTACTGCTATCACATAGATAAATACTTTAATGACGTTATGAATCAGTTCAGTAATGGTTGTTCTTCTTTTTCGCTCAAATCCTTCTTTTCCTTTACTAATTAGTTTTAAAACGATCTTTTTGGCCACTTTTGACAAAAGAATACTAACAATAAAAATAAGAATTGGAGCGATTACCTTTTCTTGGAAGAGAAAATTTATCACACTCTCCATTATAGTCCACCCTCAATTCTAATTCCTAAAATTTCCAAGATTCTTTCTAAGTCTTTTTCTGAATCATATGGAATTTCAATTTTTTTGGTTTTAATCTTTACTTTTGTTCCTACTTTTTCTCTCATTAAACGTTCATAAATCGTATTTTGAATGCTTTTCGTTTCTTTTAAAAAGCGATCTTGTTTCATTCTTTTTGGGAGTTCTTCCTCTGAAATTAATTGCTCTAATGCTCTTACGCTTAACCCATCTTTCACAACTTTTCTAGCTAGTTCATCCATTTTGATTTTATCTTCAAGTTTGCTTAGGGCTCTGGCATGACCCATTGTCAGTTCTTTATTCCTTACCATTACTTTTACAGATTCAGGTAAAACTAGCAATCCTAACATATTGGTTACATAACTTCTACTTTTTCCAAATTTGGTTGCAAATTCTTCTTGCGTCATTTTTCCTAGTTCAATTATTTTATCATAGGCTTCTGCTTCATCTATCGCATTTAAATCTTCCCTTTGGATGTTTTCAAGCAAGGCAATTTCCATCATTTCTTGATCATTAAAGTCTTTAATTACGGCTGGAACAGTCTCTAAACCTGCTAATTTTGCAGCTTTGCATCTTCTTTCACCAGCCACAAGTTCATACCCTTTGACGGCTTTTTTGACTATAATAGGTTCAATAATTCCATATTCTTTAATCGATTTTGCTAGTTCTTGTAATGTATCCTCATCAAATGTTTTACGTGGTTGATAAGGATTGCTTCGGATTTCACTTAAGTTAATTTTAGTAATATCACTTTTAGGCGTCGTTTCCACAATATTTTTTTCAAAATTTTCAAAGTTAATGACTTCGTTTGAAAATAATTGTTCCAGTCCCTTTCCTAATGCTTTTCTTTTAGTCTCCATTTCTACCAATCACTTCCTTTGCTAAGTTTTCATAAGCAAGTGTAGCTCTTGAAGTTGGATCGTAATCACTGATAGGTTTTCCATGGCTTGGTGCTTCTACCAAACGTACCAATCTTGGAATAATCGTGTTAAATACTTTTGATTTAAAACATTTTCTAACTTCTTCAATAATCTCTAGTCCTATATTGGTTCTTCCATCTAACATGGTTAGTAGGACTCCTTCAATTCTCAAATCTGGGTTCATATTTCCTTGGACTAAAATGATAGAATTTAATAACTGGGTAATTCCTTCTAGAGCAAAGTATTCACATTGAACAGGAATGATGACTGAATTACTTGCTACTAGTGCATTCATGGTTGATATCCCAAGAGATGGTTGACAATCAATGATGATATAATCGTAATTGTCTTTAATTTCTTGCACGGCATTTCTTAGCTGTTCGTTTTGTCTAAACGTGTTATCTTCTAACATTTTTTTAACAAATTCTACATCGACTCCAGCCAAATTAATGGTTGCTGGAATGATAGATAAATTTTTAAACTTGGTTTTGATAATGGCTTCTTTGATGTTACATGCACCCGTGATGACATCATAGATGTCACATTCAAAATCATTGTTATTTAAACCTAACCCATTGGAGGCATTTCCTTGAGGGTCCAAATCTATTAATAAAGTCTTCTTTCCTTCTTTCCCTAAGGCTGCTGCAAGATTAATGCTTGTTGTTGTTTTTCCTACTCCTCCTTTTTGATTTACTAATGAAATTATTTTTGCCATAAATACCACACTCGCTTTTCTACGTCTATTATCATTGTATCATAAAGAAGGTCATTTGTCTTTAAAAAATAAACCCTTTCTTGTATTTTTCGAATTCTAAATTTTTTTTTGTACTTTTTCTCTACTTATGATATAAATTATTTAAGGAAGCACCTAGGATAACTAGATGTTTACCTTTCGTGAGAACTATCTAGCTATCTGCTAGATTTTTTTGATGATCACAATTCGAATAGAGAGTGACAACATAAAAAAGCATGAATACTTCAGAAGATTTATAATAAAAGTTCTTCTTTTCACAAACTTTTCCTCCTTTCTATTTTATTAAAATGGAAAGGTAAACAAATCTAGCATTAAGGTGATTCCATAATTTATTAGTCTATTACATGAAAAAAGACAAAGTCAGCGAAAACCTTTGTCTTATTATTTTATAAAATGTCGATTATTGTTTCTTGATTAATCTTATACTAGTACTAGGTTTCTTTCCAAATAGCCTTTAATGTATGATCTTGCGTTTGAGTTACTTTTGTGTCAAAGCGTAGAATATAAGGTTCATATTCAGTTGCAATGTCACCTTCTTCTACTTGGATATATTTAATATATGCTATTCCTGCGTCATTATATGAAAAGTATTGTTTTTGAATTGTTTTACCTTGGATAGAAGTTATTTTTAGAAGGACTTCTTGAGCACTTCTCAAGTCAAAGTAACGCGTTTTATCGTCGTCTACATATTTAAAATAAAACTTTAACGAATTATCGCTTCCTTCAGTACGATTGATATGCCCTTTTACTGAATAAGTGTATTGAGTATTTTCTTTAAAGGTTAGAGGAACTCCATTTGAATTAGAAGGATATTTTCTTTGAGCTTTGCTGGAACTAAATACATAGTATCCATTTTCATATTTAGCGTTTTCGATTGCCATTAATATTGTCTTTTCATCAAACATATTTTTTCCATTCCATCCTAAAAAGGTATATCCTTCTTTAGTTGGAATCGGTAAATCTTCATAGGTTGCTCCTACACTGTAGGTTTTATTTTCTACTGGACTTACTCCACCACTGGCGTCAAACGTTACTAGTACGTCTTTTTTCTCTTCGATATAGGCATTTGTAATTACTATTTTACTTTGTATTTTCTTTCCTTCGACGTGATCTTCTAATGTTACTTTTTCATCTAGCCAAATTCTTATTTTATAAGTTTTCTTACTATTTTCTTCTGCTTCTAAATATCCTGTTGCTAAGTAATAGGACTTTATGGCATTTGCTGTAGTTGGTTCTACTTCTTCTAAGTCACTTAATAATATAGGTGGATTATTATTCATTTGAATTTTTACAAATTTTGTATCTAAATCTGTTCCATTTAATATATCTATATTTACATTATATTTCGTATAATTGTTGCAATGATTAGTAATTGTTACTTCATATGGAGTTAGTTGTTTCCCTTCTTCATCTGTTATAGGATATGTATTTTGTAGACTTATTAGATTTTGTTCTTGATAACTTACCTTAAAACAAGAAGACATAATATCGTTGTTGCTTTCCTGAGTACTCACAATTGTCCATACTGCATAAGTCGAACCTATTATGAGCATAAATAAGCAAGTACATAGAACTATGATTCTTAATTTATTCATTTTTATCACTCTCTATTCTATAGGAAAACCTTTTTATGTATTATCTTTCCACATCGCTTTTAATGTATGATCTTGCTCTTGGGTTACTTTAGTGTCAAAGCGCAGAATATAAGGTTCAAATTCTGTATCAACAGTTCCTTCTTCTAGTTGAATGTGTCTAATATAAGCGTAGTTGTTTGTCCCATAGGATAAATAAGTTCCAATTACATTTTTCTGAGCAGTAGAGGTTCCTACTCTTTTTTTATCTTCATTTTGGTTAAATCTTAGGGATGTTGATTTTGAACCATCGTCGTATATAAAATTAAATGTAATTCCATACACATTCTCACCTTCCATGTATCCATTTACAGAATATGTATAAGTGGTTGATTCTTTGAATTCAGAAATAGGTAATTGTCTACCATTCTTTCCATATTTATTGTATGCATTAGCACTTGTAAATACATAATACCCATTTTCGTATTTTGCACCTTCAATCGCCATTAATATACTTTTTTCGTCAAACATATTTTTCCCATTCCAACCGACGAAGGTATATCCTTCTTTAGTTGGTACTGGCAAATCTTCATAGGTTGCACCTACACTATAGGTTTTCGTTTCTAATGGAGTTACTCCACCACTTGCATCAAACGTTACTAGTACGTCTTTTTTTTCTGCAATATAGGCATTTGTAATTACTATTTTGCTTAGTATTTTCTTTTTTTCTACTTGGTCCTCTAAGGTTACTTTTTCATCTAACCAGATTCTTATTTTATAGGTTTTCTTAGTATTTTCTTCGGCTTCTAAATATCCTGTTGCTAAGTAGTAGGAGTGAATCACATTTTCACTAGTAGGAGCTATTTCTTCTAGGTCGCTTAATATTATAGGTGGATTATCATTCAATTGAACTTTTACATATTTCGAATCTAAATCAGTTCCATTTAATACATCAATATTTACGTCATACTTTGTATAATTGTTACAATGATTTGTGATGGTTACTTCATAAGGAGTTAATTGCTTTCCTTCTTTATCTGTCATAGGATAGGTATTTTGCAGTCTTATTAGATTTTGATCTTGGTAACTCACTTTAAAGCAAGAAGACATAATA
>JAFUYX010000082.1 GCA_017476885.1 Bacilli bacterium
AAATGTCGCAATTGTGGAGAAGTGAAGCACGTGGATTGTAATTGTATCGTTGAGTTTGTTCATCATGCTTGTATGGAACATGGGTATGTTTTAGATACTCAAAATATTGTTTTTTTAGGCCTTTGTTATAAGTGCCAAAAGGAGAGTTTGTTATGAAGAAATTATTTTTAAGTTGTATTTTGGTTGTTCTTTTGGGGTTCTTATGTGGATGTGAATTTTCTTCTAATTCTAAAAAAGTTATTTTTACTACGAATTTTCCTTGCTATGATTTTGTGAGGGCTGTTGTTGGTCAAGATTCCACGTTTGAGGTAAAGATGCTTTTGTCTCCTGGTGAGGAAGTGCATGATTATGAACCTACGCCTAAGGATATAGTGGATATTTCGAAAAGTAGTATTTTCTTTTATGTTGGTGGAGAATCGGATGAATGGGTTCGTAAAATGATGGAGAATGGTGATTTTTCACAAGTGAAAGTGTTAAAGATGGTGGATATGGTTTCTACTTTAGAAGAAGAGCATGTGGAAGGAATGGAGATGGAAGAAGAGAGTGGCATAGATGAACATGTTTGGACGAGTCTTACAAATGCAAAAATAATTCTTTCTAAATTGGTGGAAGAAATTTCTTTATTGGACCCGGAACATCAAGAGATGTATCAGAAGAATGCTTTAGACTATATTTCTAAAATTGAAGAATTGGATGCTTCTTTTCAAGAAATTGTTCAAAATGCGAAAAGAAAAGAATTGATATTTGCTGATCGTTTTCCTTTTTTATATTTTGTAAGAGACTATGATTTAGAGTACTATGCAGCTTTTCCTGGTTGTTCTTCACAAACTGAGGCAAGTGCTAAAACCGTTCAGTTTTTGATTGATAAGGTGAAAAATGATTCTGTTCCTGTTATTTTCCATTTAGAATTATCCAGTAGTAAAATTGCTGAGGCAATTTCTAAGGAAACTGGAGCTAAAGTTTTAGAGTTTCATTCTGCTCATAATGTATCTTTAGATGAATTTCAGCAAGGCATTACTTATGTCGATCTTATGAAGAGAAATGAAAGTGTATTGAAGGAGGCGTTGAACTCATGAGTTTTATTGAAGTTTCTCATTTGTCTTTAGGATATGATCATCAGATTGTGATTTCAAACCTTTCTTTTTCTATTGAACAAGGAGATTTTGTGTGTATTGTTGGACCCAATGGGGCTGGAAAATCGACCTTGATTAAAGGAATTTTGGGACTTTTGAAACCTATGAGTGGTGAAGTTCTTTACCATGGTTTGAAACAAAATTTTATTGGATATATGCCTCAAGAATCAAAAATTGATAAGCATTTTCCTGCTTCTGTGGAGGAAATTGTTTTATCGGGGACTTTAAATCAGTCTAGAACGTTTTCTTTTTATAGCAAAGAAGATCGAAAAAGAGTGGAGGAAGTGTTGAATCTACTTGGGATTGCCTCTTTAAAGAATGCTCATTTTCCAGATTTATCTGGTGGTCAAAGACAAAAAGTTTTGTTGGCTCGTAGTCTTTGTGCTTCGACGAAATTATTGATTTTAGATGAGCCTTCGAACAATTTGGATTCTACTTCGAAACAAGAACTGTATCAAATCTTAAAAAGTTTAAATCAAAATAAAGGGATGACGATTCTGATGATTACCCATGATCTTGATCACCATAATTTAATTGGTAATAAAATTCTTTCTTTAGAAAAGAATAATTATTTTTATGGGAGTGTAGAAGATTTTGTAAAGAAGGTGCATGAGTAATGGAAATTCTTATAGAAATGTTTTCTTATTCTTTTATGGTTCGCGCTCTTTTGGTAGGGGTGTTTTTGGCTATCAGTGCTTCTTTAGTTGGAGTATCTTTGGTTCTGCGAAGAAATTCTATGATTGGTGATGGACTTAGTCATGTTTCTTTTGGGGCTTTTGCTCTTGCTACGGTTTTGGGACTTGCTCCTTTAAGTTTTGCTCTTCCTGTTGTGATTCTTGTTTCGTTTTTCATTCTTCGTTTGAATGAAAATAGTAAAATTCATGGCGATAGTGCGATTGCTTTATTATCTGCTGGAAGTCTTGCTCTTGGAACATTTGTGATTTCAATTGTGAAAGGAGTCAATGTGGATATGAATTCTTATTTGTTTGGTAGTATTTTGTCGGTTTCACAAGCAGATTTCATTTGTAGTATTTTATTATCGGTATTTGTGGTTTTAATTTATGTTTTTTCGTATTCTAGAATTTTTGCTATTACTTTTGATGAGAGCTTTGCAGCTAGTATTGGAATTAAGACTGGTTTTTACAACGCTTTATTTTCTATTTTATGTAGCTTGGTGGTAGTGATTGGAATGCGGTTAGTAGGTGCTTTGCTTATTTCTAGTTTTATTATTTTTCCAACTCTTTCTTCGATGCAAGTTTTTAAATCCTTTAAAGCTGTTGTTGTATCGAGTGTTTTGGTTTCGGTATTTGCTTTTGTTTTAGGCTTAATTCTTTCTTATTTGTTGTCTACCCCTACTGGGGCTACGATAGTCCTTGTTCATTTAGTTATATTCATTCTTTTTAAAATGGTAGGTTGCTTTCGTTAATCTCATTCTTGTTTTTTGTTTTTTTCTTTGATATGCTTAGTATTAAATAAAGGTGGTTTTTTATGGTGGAGTATTTAGAGTTTGCAAAAAAGATTGCTAGACATGCTGGTGCAATTATGAGAGAGTATTTTCAACAAGAAGAAATGGGACTTGAATTTAAAAGTGATCGTACTCCTGTCACGATTGCGGATAAGATGATTAATTCATATCTTATTGAACAGGTAAAACAAGAGTATCCTTTGTTTGGTGTTCAAGGGGAAGAAGAGAAGTATCATCCTGAAAGAGAGTATTTATGGGTTTGCGATCCAATCGATGGAACTTCACAGTTTACACGTAAAGTTCCAGTGTCAATGTTTTCTCTAGCACTTGTCAAGGATGGAGAGGTATTAGTAGGGGTTACCTATGATCCTTTTTTAGATGAGATGTATACGGCTATTAAAGGAGAAGGCGCTTATTGCAATGGTAATAAGATTCATGTGAATCAGAAGCAGTTCGGAGAACTTGGATGTAGTGTGAATTATTCTATGTGGGATAAGGCTAAGTATGATACATTAGAAATTGTAAAGATAATTCGAACTATGTCTAAAACTTGTCAAGTTGGCAGTACTGTTCATGCTTCTATGCTTGTGGCTTGTGGGAGAACTAGTGCTGAAATATTTCCTGGTACTTCTCATGGAAATTGTGATATATCTGCTAGTAAATTGATTGTAGAAGAAGCAGGTGGAAAAGTTACTAATTTTCACGGAAATGATCAAAGATATGACCAGGATATTGATGGAGCTGTTTTGAGCAATGGGGTTATTCATGAGGAATTATTACAAATTATTTTAGATTTAGAACAGAAAGGACTCTTGTAAGTTCTTTTTTGCTGGTGTTTTTTTAATATTTTTATTATAATAGAGAAGCTTTTAGGGGGATTATTATGCATACTTTAAAAGATTTATTAAACATGAATTATTTAATTTACGATCAGATGGTGAATAGAGCTGATTTAGAGATTGAAACTATTAACGAATTACTAAAACTAGAAAGACATTTATTTGAACATATGACTTCTGAGGAGGTTTCGGCTTTGATTAATGAGTTTCAAAAAATGCCTGCTGACTTTTCTTTCGATGAGGGGATTAACGCTATTTTTACTAGAATTTCCATTCAACTTGCGTATATGAAGCATTTTTATGAGATGCAAGAATCTTCAAATTTAACACTTAGAAAATTAAGAGTATTTGAAATGAATGATTATGCGCATCGCATTTTTGAGGATTTGTCTTTTTATGAACATTTTCATCGATGCGTTCATAAGCATTTAGAGAATACTCCTCAAAATGATTTTATTTATAGTTTTTTCTATCCCAATTATCAACAAACACAGCAGAAATTAGTTCCGCCTATTTCTGAAGAGAAGTTTTGGCATCATGAGGAATGTGATCATTTATTGCTTGAAGATTTTCAAAATTGCTGTGAAAGGGTAATGCAATATAATTTATCTACCTCTCTTGTTGAGGGTTATTTAAAAACGTTTCCAACTTCTTTAGCCCCTTTCTTTGATAAAAGACTTCTACAATATAAAAAACTTCAAGATTTGTTTAAAAAGTATCGGTTTGATATGATGCAAGAAAGAGAAAGAGGGCTTGCTATTTATCAAAAAACTTTTGAATTTGATTTTTCGGAATTTATGCAATATCAAAAATGGATGAATGAGATAGGAAAAGCCAGTGAAGAAGTCCTTTATTCGATAAAAAATGCTTTTTACCAATTTCAACATGGAAAAAAAGAGGATGTGGATGAGGCATATCAGTCTCTTCTTGAAGATATGCAAAATGAAAACAAAGTACTAAAATCTTGTTTTTCCACGGCAGATGAACTTCAAAGATTTAGAGGGTATCTTGTTACTACTCAACTTGATGGTTGTCGTCTTTCTTTTCCTTTGTTATTATCTTTTTTTGAAAGTGAAAATGAACTTTCTCAAAATTTTATGTCGGTTGTTTTTGCAAATCGTATATTGAATCAATTAGATGAGATCGAGAAAGATTTGATGAAAAAAGAATACAAGGATGATTCAGAAGATGACGCTCTTCTAGATTATATTTATCAAATTCAAGAATCTCAACAAGTTTTTTTAGAATTTTTTAAAGGAGAGATTTCTCTTGATACGTTTGTTCAAGATATTTTAGATATAAAAAAAGAGTTTGAAATTGTTCCTCACTATATGGTGGAAAGAAATATGGTTTCTTCTTTGATTCAAATTTTATCCAAAGATTATTTGGAAAAGGAAAAGAGAGAGAAATTAACTTCTATTTGTTGTTATGCTATTTTTATGCAGGCTATTGAAGATGATGCTCTTTTAGATGATTTTAAAGAATTACCTTTTTATTCCTATCATGATAGTAAAGAATATTCTTCTTCTTTTCGAGAAGAATATGAAGAAATGTCAAAATCTAATACTTGTTATGGTGTCTATCCTTATGTGAAGAAGGCTTATAAAGACGCTTTATATAAATTGTTATCTGCAAAAGATAGGGAATTATTAAAACAACATTTGAAACTAGCAAGAAATAAGAAAATATGATATATTTAAAAGGAAAGGATGATAAAAATGGAAAAAGCAAAAGTTTATTTTACAAAAGAGATTACAAGTGATAGTTTAATTCGAATTTATGAGAGTTTAGGAGTAGAGTTAACAGGAAATATAGGTATTAAGGTTTCCACTGGCGAAGATGGAGCAAAAGGGTATTTGAAAGCTGATTTGATTGGCGATTTAGTAAAGAAATTAAATGGAACTATAATAGAGTGTAATACGGCTTATCCTGGAGCTAGAACAAGTACGAAAGAACACTTGGAAGTAGCTAAAAAGCATGGGTTTATGGATATCGCTGAAGTAGATATTATGGATGCAAGTGGAGAATTTAAAATCCCTGTTCAGAATGGGAAACATTTAGAGTATGATATTATCGGAGAAAATTTTAAAAACTATGATTCTATTGTAAATCTTGCTCATGGAAAAGGACATGCGATGGGAGGATTTGGAGCTAATCTTAAAAATCAAAGTATTGGAATTGCTTCTCGAAATGGAAAGGCTTATATTCATAGTTGTGGGAAAACTGAAAATCCAAATGAATGTTGGAATGTTGAGTATCAACAAAGTGATTTTATTGAGTCTATGGCTGAGGCAGCAAAAGCGGTTAGTGATTATTTAAAAGATCATAATAAGAAGATTGTTTATATTACCATTGCTAATAATATTTCTGTTGATTGTGATTGTGATTGTAATCAAGGGGATCCAGTGATTCAAGATATTGGCATATTTGCTTCTTTAGATCCTGTTGCAAATGATCAAGCATTTATTGATGCAATATGGGCAACACACGAAGAAGGAACTAAAGATATTCAAGAAAGAATTGATACTCGAAAAGGAAGACATATTACAGAGTATGCAGAAAGCCTAGGACTTGGAAGTACAAAGTATGAATTAATTGAATTATAAAATTAAAACTGATATTTAGAAATTGTTTTCTATTTATCAGTTTTTTTTATTAGATAAATAGAAAATGAAGAGGTAATTTTTCTTGCTTAAAAAAATAATGCTTGTATAGGATATAGTTTACAATTATCTTTAAAAACTTATTGAATAGTTCTATTCAGATAAGTTTTTTTATATATTTCAACTTTTTAAGACACATGCTCAAAAAAAAGGAAATCAGCATTTTTTCTTGTATATATAAGTAGAGGGATAAATTTTAATTCACTCTTAGAAGGGAGGATTTTTTTTGAAAACTTATTTGTCTTTAAGAAAGGAGAATTGAAATGATTGCAGATAAAGTTGAAATTAGTAAAATTAAAAAAGAATATGAGGAGTTAAAACTTAGGAAAGATATCCCCTTTGTTTGCCCAACTAGAGATTTTGTTATTAAAACAATTGTTGCTTTAGGAAATGAGTATGCACGTGAATGCATTTTGATGTTTTATCTTATGTCTTAGATAGACCATTTGTAGGATATGAACTTGTTTATAACGAAGATGGGAAGTTAAATTACGAATTTATAGCAAATAGAATGGACTTACATTTTTTAAATAAAGAAAGAAAAGAACATGTTATAGTTGAGATTAATGACCAAAGAACCGATACTTATGTTAGAAAGAATATGTCTGAACTTTATAAGTTAGCAGGAAACTACTATGGATATAACAACAGAGAAAGATATAAAAGAGATATTCAAGTAAGACTCATTAACTTAAATAATTTCCATCATTTAAAAGGAAAATATCCTTTAGATTTTCGAATTGAAACTAGTCCTGTAACAGGAGAAGTTTTTGATTTTATTCGTGTTTATGATCTTTTTATTCCATATTTCAAAGAGGTGTGTAAGCAGATATCGAAAAAACAATTGCTATGTTACAAGCTAGTTCTTATGAAGAAATGGAAGAGTTAGCTAGTGATAGTATAAAAAGGAGAGCGTTGTATAATATGATTAAGAAAATGGGAGATGATCCACTTTACATGCCACTTTATGATAGAGAAGCATTTAGGAAAGCGGAAAGAGAAGAGTTAGAGGAAAAAGCAACTAAAGAGGGATTAGAAAAAGGATTTAAGCAAGGAATTGAACGAGGAATATCTCAAAATCAAGAAGAAAATGCTAGACGTATGTTAAAGAAAGGTTATCCACTAGAAGATATTGCAGAAATAACAGGGTTATCTTTAGAATCGATTCATAGTCTTGTTGATGGAAAATCTTTAGATTCTTAATAGGTGTATTTTATAAGAGAGCGGTTGCTCTCTTAATTTTGTTTTAATATCTAAGTTTTAGTAAATAAAAATAATTCTAATTGGAATTAATTCCTTAGTTGGCAATTACTTATAAATAAAAGGATTAAAGATGATTGAAAAAAATCAACGCACTGATTTAAAAGGCAGAGCGCTGATTTTTTTTACTTAAATGTATCTTTTTCACAAATTTTCGCACTAAAGTAAAAATTGCCCGAAAATACGGGCAACATATAGGATAATA
>JAFUYX010000083.1 GCA_017476885.1 Bacilli bacterium
ATCATGTATGACACCATTAACAACATTGTTAAAGGAGAAAAAATAAGCCTAGCATTCCAAGACCACTGGGCAGTACCAGATGTAGCCTATTACATGATTGTCACTGGAGAATCGACTGGTCAATTAGCCGAGATGATGTCAAAAGTAAGCGTATATTATCAAGAATTACATAGAAATGCAGTAGGAAGTTTAAAAGCCTTCATCGAACCTATTATGATTGCAGTACTAGCCATTGTCACAGGAGGAATCCTACTAGCCGTTATTGTTCCAATGTTTGGAATCATGCAAACTGTACAGTGAGGATATTATGGAGTATTGTTATGCAGTATTGTTTTTCTTCGTAGGCTCTATACTATCCTCTTTTTATGGAGTATTAGCAACAAGAGCCCCCGTTGGAAAATCTATCATTAAGCCAAGAAGCCATTGTTCGAACTGTAATCACGAACTATCCTGGAAAGATTTATTTCCAATCTTCTCATATCTATTTTTAAAAGGAAGATGTCGATATTGCAAAGCAAAAATTCCAGCCTATGAACCCATCTTAGAACTAGCCATGGGAATTTTCTTTGCTCTAGCATATCTTTACTATGGATTTAGTTACAACTTATGGGTATCTTTACTCATATTATCCTTAATAGACTTAATCTTTGTCTCTGACTTTGGATATATGATAATTCTAGATTCTCCTTTAGTAGTAACTTCAATTGCCGTATTTATTTTAAAAATAATCTATGTAAATTTTCAAAATGCCTTAGAATCTCTTCTGACAGGACTAATTGTATTTATATTTATGATTATAGTAGGAATACTAGGAAAAAAAATATTTCAAAGAGAAGCCTTAGGAGGAGGGGATATCAAACTATCCTTTGTCATAGGAATGATTCTTGGAGTCCCTCATGCCTTTCTAGCCTTAATCTTATCTACTTTCTTAGCGCTTCCTTATGCAACCTATGCCATATTAGCTCGGATTAGTAGAGAAGTTCCCTTTGGACCATTTATCATTAGTGCTTTAGCAATCGTATTTTTCTACTATGATAAATTCTCCTATATTTTAAAATTGTTTTATTAAGACAGATGAGAAATCTGTCTTTTTTCGACGTCATTTTTGCATATCCTTTAGTATGCTATTGTCAGGTGAGTAAAATGAAAAAATTTAAAAGTAGAAAAACATCGTTTAAAAGAAAAACTACGATGTTCATAATCCTAATGACACTATCATTTTCATTTTTCTTATCCTATATTTCTGCCATGATTCCTCAAAGTAAACTAATATCTTTATTGCTAGAAACGAATCTAGGGAATGAACAAACAAAAATGAGTACTAAAAGTAAAATGTTAGATTTTTTACTAGATACCACAATTGGCAGAGGAGAGTATCAATTAAAGGAATCAAAGCAAGAATACACGATGGACCCAAAACCAGAAGAAAATAGTACTTCACCTCTCATTTATATCTATAATACCCATCAAGGAGAAGAGTACAAAGGAGGAACCCTTTCCAGTGTAGATAAAGTCCCTACGGTCATGCTAGCTTCCTACTATTTAAGAGAAAAACTTGCCAAAGAAGGAATTGCATCTATTGTAGAAACAACAAATATAAATGAAATCTTAAGAACTCAAGGATGGAATTATGCCTCCTCTTATGAGGCTAGTAAGATTCTTATTAAAAATGCGATGGAGAAATATCACACCCTAAAAACCTATATTGATATTCATAGAGACTCGGTAGAAAAAAGCATTTCAACGTTAGATTACCAGAACAAAAAATATGCCCGTATCTTATTGGTAGTAGGAACAGACTATGAAGGATATTCCACAAACGAAGAATATGCTAGTAGAATATCAAATTTAATGAATCAGCAAGTGCCAGAGATATCAAGAGGAATTCTTAAAAAAGGGGGAGCAAAAGTCAATGGCATCTATAATCAGAATCTTTCTAATCATATGCTTCTAATTGAAATCGGTTCAGAATATAATCAAATAGAAGAAGTGAAAAACACCCTGGATGTCTTAGCAACTGTCCTGAAAAGAGGAATAACAAATGATTGAAAAGAAAAAAGCCAAAGGAACATGGATTTTAAAACTGCTCTTAATCTTATTTCTATTATTTTTATCTTTAAATATTGCGATGTCAGCAGGATATTATGAAGCAAGACTAAGTGAAAAAACCATTGTGACAAAAGAGGCCATGCAAAAGTTTGAAAAAGACATCAAAGAAGGAAAAGAAGTCGATATTAAAGATTATATAGACATGGACCATCAGGATTACTCCAACCACATGACGAAAGCAGGGGTAGCAATTTCAGGAATCATGCAAGATTTTATGTCGAAGGGAATTAATGAAATGGTTGAAATCTTAAAAAAATTATTTACATAAATTGAAATCTTTCAAAAACTATGATATGATGTCAGTAGAATAAGAGTAGGTGTGTAGTATGGATGAACCTCAAACCAAACAGAATAGAAAAAAAGACACTTTAAGTAATACCACAAGTTTTAAAGTTTTAGAAGTGCAAGAATCCAAAAAAAAGAAAAGAACCATCAAACAAAGTATGGACTTAGAAAAACCATCTTTTGTATTACCTATAGAAGAGGAAGAACAAGAAAAGAAAAAAACACTTGGTGATAAGAGTTTTTGGGTTTTTGCTGGAATTACAACATTGCTGAGCTTTCTTGCTAGTTATTCCATCGCCTATCTGATACTACATTCAATATGGAAGTAAATTCTTCATTTACTTCTTTTTTTTTCTTTTGTATAATAGTACTGGTGAAGAAAATGCAAACTATATTGAAGCAACAAAATATTAGAAATTTTTCAATTATAGCCCATATTGATCATGGAAAGAGCACATTAGCAGATAGAATCTTAGAACTCACAGGAAGCATTTCCAAAAGAGAAATGAAAGATCAAATATTAGATAGTATGGACTTAGAAAGAGAACGAGGAATAACAATAAAGTTAAATGCGGTGTCCTTAAACTATCATTATGGCAATGAAGATTACTTGCTAAACCTCATTGATACTCCAGGACATGTCGATTTTTCCTATGAAGTATCTCGTTCTTTAGCGGCCTGTGAAGGAGCAATTCTAGTTGTAGATGCCACTCAAGGAATTGAAGCACAAACTCTAGCCAACCTCTATTTAGCCATGGAAGCCAATCTAGAGATTATTCCAGTGATTAATAAAATCGATTTACCCAATGCCAATGTAAAGAAAGTTTCAGAAGAATTAAACCAAGTACTGGGATTTAAACAAGAAGAAATCATTTTATGCAGTGGAAAAACAGGAGAAGGAGTTGATAAACTCCTAGAAGCCATCGTCAATAAAATTCCGTCTCCAAAAGAAAGAGATAAGAGCCCTCTAAGAGCATTAATCTTTGATTCCTATTTTGATCCATACAAAGGAGTTGTCGGACTCATTAAAGTAGAAGATGGAATACTAAGGGTGAAAGACAAAATTGAATTTATGGCAAGTAAAGCCACCTATGAAATAACGGAATTAGGAGTCCATACTCCAAACGAGGTTCATAAAGATTTACTTCGAAGTGGAGAGGTCGGATATTTTACCGCGGCCATTAAAGAGATTTCTCAAATTGAAGTAGGAGATACTATAACTCTAGCAAGTAATCCTGCAAAAGAAGCCATTGTAGGTTACAAAAAAATGAAACCAATGGTGTATTCGGGAATATTTCCAATAGAGCCAAATAAATATGAAGCCTTAAAAAGTGCTTTTGAGAAACTAAAACTAAATGATTCAGCTCTCACCATTGAGCTGGAAACTAGTGATGCTCTAGGGTTTGGCTTTCGTGTTGGATTTTTAGGATTATTACATATGGATATCATTATTACAAGGCTAGAAAGAGAATTCCAATTACCCGTCATTGCAACAAGCCCAAGTGTAATATATCATGTCTATTTAACCAATCAAGAAATGATTGAAATCGATAGTCCCAATGCCATGCCTGAACAGGTCAAAATTGCTAGAATTGAAGAACCTTATATTTATACCAACATCATCGTACCAAGCGAATACATCGGTTCTATCATGGAACTATGCCAAGACAAAAGAGGCGTGTATAAATCCGTAGAATACATCAGTTCAACAAGAGTCAACATTCACTATGAGATTCCTCTATCAGAGGTCGTTTATGATTTCTTTGACAGGTTAAAAAGTTCAACGAAAGGATATGCATCTTTTGACTATGAAATCTGTGGTTACAGAGAATCCAAACTAGTGAAAATGAACATTTTGTTAAATGGTGATATAGTAGATGCTCTAAGTGTGATTGTACATAAAGATTTTGCTTATGAAAGAGGAAGGGCAATCGTAGAAAAATTAAGAGAAGTCATTCCAAGACAGATGTTTCAAATTCCAATTCAAGCAAGCATTGGAACCAAAGTCATTGCTCGTGAAACCATCAGTGCAATGCGGAAAAACGTACTAGCCAAATGTTACGGTGGAGACGTTTCCAGAAAAAGAAAATTATTAGAAAAACAAAAAGAAGGAAAGAAAAGAATGAAAATGGTTGGAAGTGTGGAAGTTCCAAGTGAGGCGTTCTTAAGTATATTAAGTGGGGAGAGAAAATAAAATGTATACACAATTAGAAGAGCAGATTATCCAATTACTTCGTAAAGGATATAGTTATTTTGAAATCGAAGATCAATTAAATGTAAGTAAAGGGAATATCGAAAAAGTGATGAAAAAACTTGAAGAAAATCGAGATTACAATACTTTAAAGCAAATTTTCATGGAACGTTCCCTAAGAAGGGAGCCTATAGTAAAAGATTACCTTGAATTTTTTGAAAAAGGAATCTTAAAAGAAAAAACAAGTCTTGAACTCTCCTATGAACTAGAACATAGCAAAGAATACAAAGGAAATAATGGAGAAGATTTAATTTATACAGATAAAGACATTAAAGATTATTTGCGTGATATGCTAAAAAATAATGCCTCCGTTTATAAGAATCCCAAATACTACGAGGAATTAATCACAAAATTAAAAAATAACGATAAAATGAGGGGATTGATCAGATATATAGATTATAAAGATAGAAATATCGACGTAAAAAAATATTTATCAAAAACAATGATAAAACAATATGAGGATGAAATTAACCAAAGAAGATTAGCCAAAGAAGTAAAAAGTCTTCCAAAAAACATGGGAATTAGTGAAATAGCAAAAAAATATTCCTTATCCAGTGACAAAGTGAGCGAAATCTTAAGAGGGCAAGATTCTGAACAGCTATTAGCACAATACCACGGAGAAGAAGAGGCTCAAAAAATAATTCAGGAGTATCCTGAAAAAATGGAATATATTAGAAAAAACAATTCAAATACGAATCGTATTTTTGCTGATAATAAGAATCTTTCTGCGATGGACAAGAAGCGAAGAGAATTCTTATACGCAAGTCAAGACGTCATTTTAAGAATGATATTACATTACAGGTTGCCATTTGAATCCCTACAAAAATTATTATCGTTTGATAATCCAGATTATCTACGAGAGAAAATAAATAGCATCGCTTCTGTTCAAATTGATGGGGTCACTCTTTCTAATACCATTCCATATGTCTTGTTTGAGTATTTACAAGACCGTTATCCAAACAAAGAAGAACAATTAGAAAAGAAAAATGATTTCTATAGACAAGCGAGCAATTTTTGGAAAAAGTATTTAAAAGCAAAAAAAGATAATTCTGATGAACTAAAACATATACTTAGCGATCTTTATGATTTTAAATATCGTGCCATATTAAAAAAGGAAGAGTTCAACTTTACCAAGCTTAGTAAAGAAGATCAAAGAACAGTGATTGAATATCGATTAAAATATTTTATTCCACATGACAAATTCCCATTTAATTTGGATACCATGTTTAAAAATTGTCCAGAAGATCTAAAAATGGAATGGAAAATAGTAAGCGACCAAAACAGATACATTTCCATCAAAAATTTAGCAAACAAGCATAAGTCATGGGAGCCAAAATTATGAAAAATGCGGTATATATTCATATCCCATTTTGTAAAGTGATTTGTTCTTACTGTGATTTTTGCAAAGTTTTTTATGATTCTACCTGGGCAAAGAAGTATTTAAAAGCATTAAATAATGAAGTAGAAGATAGATATTTAGGAGAAGAGATTACAAGTATCTACATTGGAGGAGGAACTCCTTCTTCACTTTCTCTTCAAGAAATGGAATATTTGCTTCAGATGACAAGAAAATTTCAACAATCTTCCAATATCGAATTTACATGCGAATGCAACTTAAATGACATTACGCAAGAAAAATTAGAACTTATGAAAAAATTTGGTGTGAATCGTTTAAGCATAGGAATTCAAAGTTTTCAAGAAAAACTATTAGACTTTCTAGGCAGAAACCATACCTATGAAGAAGCCCAAGAAAAAATCAAAATGGCTAGGAAAATGGGATTTCATAATATTAACCTTGATCTCATCTACGCCATTCCTTTTCAAACCATGAAAGATTTAAAAAAAGATTTATCTTTGTTCTTAAAATTAAAACCGGATCACATCAGTACTTATAGTTTAATCATAGAAGAACACACCTTACTAAGCGTGAATAAAGTGAATCCTATTAGTCAAGAAGAAGACTTAAAAATGTATGAGACCATCTGTAAATATTTAAAAAGAAAAGGCTTTGTCCATTATGAAGTCAGTAATTTTGCCAAATCCGGGTTCGAATCCAGTCACAACTTAAGATATTGGAATAACGAAGAATACTATGGATTTGGTCTGTCCGCTTCAGGATATATTCAAGATGTGAGATACACCAACACTAAGAATTTAACAAAGTATTTAGAAGGAAACTATCAAGGAACACAAGAATTCATGGCCATTCAAGAAAAAATGGAAAATGAACTCATGCTTGGATTAAGAAAAAGAAAAGGAATCAACAAACAAGATTTTGAAAACAAGTATGGAGTTTCCATAGAGCAAGCATTCCCAATCAAACCTTTACTAAAAAATAAAGACTTACAAGAGAAGAATGGTTTTATCTTTATCCCAGATGACAAAGTCTATATTATGAACGAAATATTATTAAAAATGATTTAAGAATAGTTTTGATCATAGATATTCATACTATAACTAGGTGATATCGAAATGAAAAAAGCCATTCTTTTTTGTTTACTAATAGGGTTTCCAACTTTTGCGCATGCTTCTCTGATTCAAGAGTTTGAAGTTTTAAATGGAGAACTATCGAGGGAATTTGATTCAAATAACAATTATTATTCGGTAGATTTAAACGAGGGAGAAGACACCATGGAATATACCTATAAACTAGCAAATGAACAGGATACGATAGAAGAAAACAAAGAAAAAGATAAAGTAATATTAACAGTGAGCTCTGATACAGAGAAAGAAAAATATGTTTTTTATATCAATCGAAAAGAAGTAAAAAAAGTGATGAAAGAAATCAAAGAAGAGGAAGAAGAGCAAAGAATTATCCCTCATTTAAAATATTATGTAGGCGGAGGCTGTTTACTAAGTATTCTACTCCTATTCAAAATCATCGTCATTGGATTTAAAAAATAAAAAAGTTTCCTAAATGGTAGTATTTATATAAATTTTATAGTATAATATTGCTAAATAAAAAATATAGGAGAGTAGAATTGTTATGAAAGAGAAAAAGAAAATAGTATATATTAGTATTTTAGGAATCTTATTACTGATAGGAGCATCCTATGCTATCTGGCAACTGAACTTTACTCAAGAGAGTTCAAATGTCTTATCAACAGCTTGTTTTAGTGTGACTTATACTGAACAGGATAACATCTCTCTTTTAAATACTTATCCGATGCTTGATAGTGAAGGAAAGAATCTAACACCTTATCAAGTCACCATCAAAAACAATTGCAGTGAATACGGTGCTTATCAAGTGAATCTAGAAGTGTTAAATACTACGACTTTAGATAGTGCATTTGTTAAAATCATGTTTGATGAGCAAGATTCAAAATTATTAAATTCTTATACTGCAGTAGAAAAAACTTTAAGTGATGCTACATCCGCTTATAAAATGACTACAGGGTATTTAAAACCAAATGAAGAGAGAACTTACACTTTAAGACTTTGGCTTGATGAAAATGTTACTTTAGAAGACCATGTCGAAGGAA
>JAFUYX010000084.1 GCA_017476885.1 Bacilli bacterium
AGAAATTCTATGTGTTTAAGTATGGATGGGTAATCAAATGCTCTATCAGCTAAAAAGATTAATTGAAAGTCATTATCGAAGAGAGTAGAAACATAAGAAATACCTTCATTGATTAAAGAAGTCTTAAAAGCATTTGTACTATGCTTGGATTTAAAGCATCTAAACCATAAAGGAATACCTTGTTTACCAATTCTCATAGTAATCATAAAAACAGTATAATTATCATGAGAAAACATATGATCAAAAACTATATGAACTCTTTTATCAGAATGTTTTTTCTTATAGTTTTTGATTACATGAGAAATGATTTTATGATAAAAGAGATAGGGATTAAATAATTTATTTTTAAAGAATCTTCTAATTCTTTTGATTACTGAATCAGCTTGGATAAGAGAGAAATCATCTTTTGGCTTTTTAGCAATGTCAGAAGCAACAGTAGATTCAGATTGAATCATACCAAATATTATAAACGGAATAATTTTTAACTGTGTTTTTCTAATATCTGGAAAAACTTTTAAAAGAAATTGTTCAATTCCTCTTGCAATATCTTGTTGAGTGTTATAAACTTTACTCATATGACACTCCTTTGTTATTTTGACAATTTAAATATATCAAATAAGTGTCATATAAGCAAGAAATTGCTGGGGAAGGGATAACCTTCCTTTTTTAATGAAATTAAAAACTGTCCACTGATAAGGTGTGAAATATATAATTTAAGGGTTGGCGTTAATTTCATAGGATATAGATTTAAATTAGATGAAAAAAAGATAAAGATAAAGCCTACTAGTAAAAATAAACATAGAATAAAGAAAAGACTAAGCATTCTATATAAACATGATATAGATAAATATCATAGGTCTTTAGCAAGTTATAAAGGGTATTTTCTTATTTGTACATAAACATAAAACAAAAATTAATGTTTTTTCAACAATATAGGACAAAAGAAGACAAAGTTTTTAGTTGACTTTGTCTTTTCGCTTGTAATAGACTAATAAATCAAGGAAGCACCTTAATGCTAGATTTTTTGTTTACCTTTCCATTTTAATGAAAAATAGAAAGGAGGAAAAGCTCGTGAAAAGAAGAACTTTTATTATAAAACTTCTGAAGTATTCATGCTTTTTTATGTTGTCACTCTCTATTCTAATTGTGATCATCAAAAAAATCTAGCGGGTAGCTAGATCAAAACCTAAAAAGGTAAACATCTAGTTATCCTAGGTGCTTCCTTAATCTATTTATATCATAAATTAGTAGATAAAACAAGAATAATTTGGTAAAATGTTATAGAAAAGAGTGATGTTATGAAACAAATTATAGATGGGAATACTGCAGCAAGCAAAGCTGCTTATCTTTTTAGTGAAGTATCCTGTATCTATCCAATCACGCCATCAAGTCCAATGGCAAGTAATATGGACCAAATGTCAGGTAAGGGAGAAAAAAATCTATTTAATGATACAGTAAAAGTAGTAGAAATGCAAAGTGAAGCAGGAGCCTCTGGAGCATTCCATGGAGCTCTACTATCTGGATCTTTAGCTTCTACGTTTACAGCAAGCCAAGGGTTATTACTCATGATTCCAAACATGTATAAAATAGCAGGGGAAGGGTTACCAGGGGTCATTCATGTGGCAGCAAGAACTATAGCAACCCATGCCTTATCCATATTTGGAGATCACTCCGATATCTATGCAACAAGACAAACTGGTTTTTGTATGCTTGCTTCAACAAATGTAGAGCAGTGCTATCACATGGCAGCCATTGCTCATCTCTCAGCCATAAAAGGTTCAATTCCATTCTTACATTTTTTTGATGGATTTCGAACTTCTCATGAATTAAATGTGATAGAAGAACTGGATAAAGAGAAACTATCGTCTTTAGTAAATAAAGACAAATTAAAAGAATTTAAGAATCGTTCTCTAAATCTAGGAGATAAGAAACAATATGGAATGGCTGAAAATGAAGATATTTATTTCCAAAGTGTCGAAGCTCGAAATAAAGATTACCAAAGAATTCCAAAAATCGTCGAAGACTACATGAATCAAATCAATGAAATGGCAGGTACGACTTATCAACCATTTAATTACTATGGGGATGAGTCCGCTGAAGATATCATCATTGCTATGGGAAGTGTCTGTGATACCATCAAACAAGTCGTAGAAAAAGAAAATAAAAATGGAAAAAAACTAGGAATGATAGAAGTTCACTTGTATCGTCCGTTCTCAAAAGAGTATTTATGCAAAGTTCTTCCAAAATCAGTAAAAAGAATTGCTGTATTAGACAGAACCAAAGAAGCTGGGGCTACTGGAGACCCTCTATATTTAGATGTCGTTGCTTCCCTAAGAGAAAACAATATAAAAATTGTAGGAGGAAGATATGGTCTTTCTAGTAAAAATACGACTCCTGCTATGATACATGCGGTTTATAAAATGCTAGAAGAAAGTCCAAAAGAAAATTTCACGATTGGAATCAAAGATGATTTGACTCACTTAAGTTTAGAAATCGAAGATTACGAAATAGAACTTCCTACTTATGAAATAAAAATCTATGGCTTTGGTTCAGACGGAATGGTATCAGCAAGTAAAGATATGCTTCATATCCTAGGAGAAAAAAACGAAGTTCAAGGTTACTTTGAATACGATTCTAAAAAATCAGGAGGAGTTACCATCTCTCACATGCGTTTAGGCAAAAACAAAATTCATGCTCCATATTATGTCACAAGAGCTAGTCTAACCGTAGTGACAAAAGACGAGTATTTCCAAATGTTTGACATGCTATCTTCCTGTAAAGAAAATGGAGTATTACTTGTCAACACTAAAAATGAACAAACTCTACTTCAAAAACTTACCAAAGAAGATATTGAAATCATTGAGTGTAAAAAATTAAGAGTCATCTTAATTGATGCTGATTCCATTGCCCTAAAACATCATATTCCAGGCAAGATTAGTAAGATTATGGAAATCATTATTCTAAACCTACTAGGTGAAAAAGAATCCATGGATATTCTAAGTAAATCCATCGCTGAAAAATTTAAAAATAAAGGAGAGGAGATTGTTAAGAACAACATCAATGCCATGAAAGAAGCTCTAGAGTCTGTTCATAAGTTCACCTTAGTTTCAACGAATAAAGAAAATAGACATCTAGGGACTGGAAGTATTGCCCTCATCAATCATCGCCTAGGGTCAACTTTATCAACGAGTGAACTAGAACCTTACAAAAATGGCTCTTTTGAAGGAGGACTCACTCAATATGAAAAAAGAGGAGTTTCTTCTAGAGTTCCTAAATGGATCAAAGAAAATTGTATTCAATGTGGAATGTGTAGTATGGTTTGTCCACATGCAGTAATAAGACCTTT
Organism: Bacilli bacterium; assembly: GCA_017476885.1. Classification (GTDB taxonomy): domain Bacteria; phylum Bacillota_I; class Bacilli_A; order RF39; family UBA660; genus Ventrenecus. The sequence goes on from JAFUYX010000084.1 coordinate 3,347, forward strand.
CTTGCTAGAAGAAGAAAAAGGACTTCCTGCTATGGGACAAGAGAAATATCACTTTATCATTTCTGTGTCTGAAAGAGATTGCACAGGATGTGGATTATGTATCAATGCGTGTCCTGGAAAACAAGGAAAGAAAGCTCTTGAATTTGGTGAAGTAGAAGAAGAGAAAGTCAATGAGGCCAAAAAACTTTTTGAATCTCATAAAAATCCTGAAGTGATGAGTAAATTCACCATCAAAGGAAGTCAATTAGAGAAACCTAAATTTGAGTTTTCTGGCGCTTGTGCAGGCTGTGGGGAAGCAGCTTATATCAAGTTATTAACTCAACTATATGGAGATGAAATCGTTATTGGAAACGCAACAGGATGTTCTTCTATTTATGGAGGATCCGCTCCATCAACACCTTATTCCATCCCTTGGGCAAACTCCTTATTTGAAGACAATGCTGAATTTACTTTTGGAATGCATTTATCTTATAAAACAAAGAGAAATCGAATTAAACAAATCATGACAAAAGAACTTTCTCAGACGAATGAGAAACTAAAGAGTATTTATCAAGAGTATTTAGACAATGAGAACAATCATGAAATTACAAAGAAGATTTATGAACAACTAAAACAAGAAAAATTGCCTGAAGAACTAAAAGAACTACTAGAGTACATTCCAGCAAGAACCACCTGGGCAATAGGCGGGGATGGATGGGCATACGACATTGGCTTTGGAGGAATTGATCATGTCTTATCTAGCGAAGAAAACATCAAAATTCTAGTTTTAGATACTGAAGTATATTCTAATACGGGAGGACAAATGTCAAAGTCTTCTCATATTGGTGCTGTAGCCGAATTTGCTAACTTTGGAAAGAAATCTCATAAAAAAGATTTATTTAAAATAGCTATGTCTTATCCAAATTGTTATGTGGCAAGTATTAGCCTAGGAGCCAACATGATGCAAGCCATCAAAGTATTCAAAGAAGCCGAGGAACATGAAGGACCAAGTATTGTAATTGCCTATTCAACTTGTATTGAGCATGGTATAAAAGGAGGAATGTCTTGTTCTTTAGAAGAACAAAAACTAGCAGTGGATTCAGGATACACACTTTTAATGCGTTACAAACCAGAAGAAGAAAAACTATATCTCGACTCGAAAGAACCCAATTTTGATTTATATGATGAATTCTTAGATCACGAAGTGAGATATCATTCCTTAAAATTAAAAGATGAGAATCTAGCCAAAGTACTTCTAGAAGATAACAAAGAAACAGCAAAAAAAAGATATCATTATTACAAAAAATTATCGCAAGAGTAGAGAAAAAAATTCTTACGAAAGAAAAAAAAGAATAGTATAATATAGGTACAACGTGTAGCTATTTGATTGGCATAAAACCAGTTGAATAGCTCTTTTTTATGAATGGAGGCTATGACAAATGAAAAAAATAGGGGATTATGTGATTTATCAAAAAGAAGTTTATAAAATCACAGAAATGAAAGAAAATGACTATACAAAGCGGATGTGTTATACATTGATACCATTAAAAGATAAGTCTTTAAAAGTGACCATCCCCATCGATAATCAGGGCATTCAAAATCTCATGACCAAAGAAGAATTAAATCAACTAATAAAGAGGATTTCTGCTATTCCAGTGATTAAAGCAGATGACAAACTAATAGAAAATGAATACAAAAGACTCTTATCGGAAGGAAAGAGAGAGAACCTAATTGCAATTATTAAAACTACCTATTTAAGAAATCAACAAAGGAAAGAGAACAATAAAAAAATCAGTGAAAAAGACAATCGATATTTTCAACTTGCTGAAGAATATCTTTATACAGAAGTTTCAGTAATCCTGAACTGCAGTATCGAAGAAGCAAAAGACTATATCATCAAAAGAGTGGAATAAATCCATTCTTTTTTATTTTTCCCTCTTTATTCAACAAAGTTCTCAACATTCCTCTGCTAGCATAGCAAATTTAAGGAAGGGGGTGAGAACTTTGATACCTAAAAGACATATCCGCATGTTAAACGATGAAGTTGCAAAAAAACTATTTACAAACGAAGTCATCGGTAAAAGATTAGCTGCGAGACTCATTTGTAAAACGCTAGATTTAGAAATTGATGCCGATGAACTTGCAAAGAATCTAGAATATAAACATCCCAATACTTCACTTGTAGCCAATGTCGTTGATAGTGTAAGTGATGTTTCTCTAGAATCAAATGATTTTGTCTGTGATATTGAAATTAACTTAAGCAATGGACTTAGAAATGATAGAAAGAATAAATCCTATATTTGTGGATTTTATCTAAGACAACTTCCATCATCTAAAGAATACAATCGCTTAAAAAAGATTGTTCAAATCAATTTAGATTACTTTGATTACTTTCATGCCAATCTATTTCATTATGTCAGTTACTTCACAGAAGTACATACAGGGATGTTAGAAACAAAAGATGTAGAAATCCATCATATTAATCTTGCTAAATTAAACAATGTGGATTATAATGATATTGTGAGTGACAAAGAAGCATTAGAAACACTACTTTATTTCTTTGTCTGTGAAGATAAGACTGTACTAGAAAAAGTCTATAAAGGAGACGATTTTATGCATTTAACCAAAGAAGAAGCAGATAAGATTATAGAAGGAATAGATAGACTACTTTACTATGATCAAGAGGAATTAAATCGTCTTGACAGAGAAGATGCAATAAAAGAAGGCTTAGAAGAAGGCGAAAAGAACAAAGCAAAGCAAATTGCTAAATCCATGATTCAAAAGGACTTTGATAATGAAACTATTTCTGATATTACGGGGATATCTATAGAAACAATAGAAGCATTAAGTAAAGAGTAAGAGCAATCTTACTTTTTTCATGGAAGAGAAAACAAAACTATGATACACTATTCCTAACCCTCAAAAAGAAAGAAGTGGTAACATGTTAGAAAAAATAAAAGATTTCCATGATATAAAAGATTTAGATTATAAAGAACTTTCGTATCTAGCTGATGACATAAGAGAATTTTTAATTGAGAGTATATCTAAAACGGGAGGACATCTAGCATCAAATCTAGGAATCGTTGAACTCACGTTATCTTTATTTCGAAATTTTGATTTTGATCAAGATAAAATTGTTTTTGATGTAGGACATCAAAGTTACGTTTATAAATTATTAACAGGAAGGAAAGAAGGGTTTAAAACCTTAAGACAGTTTCATGGGATGAGTGGATTTCCAAAAAGAAATGAGAGTAAATATGATTTCTTTGAAACAGGACATAGTTCTACTTCTATTTCTGCTGCCCTTGGAATAGCTAGAGCAAGAGATTTAAAAAAGAAAATCATCATGTAATTGCATTCATAGGGGATGGAGCTTTAACAGGAGGAATGGTCTATGAAGCCTTAAACGATGTAGGAGACCACAAAACAAACTTAATCATCATCTTAAATGATAATGAAATGTCAATTTCAAACAACGTAGGGGGCTTATCCAATCATTTTAATGATATTCGCATTTCTTCCTCCTACAACAAATTAAAAGAAAAAGTCCATTTAAAACTAGATAAAAAGAAGAAAGTAGTCAATACCCTACATAGATTAAAAAGTGCTGTGAAATCCCTATTTGTAAACTCTTCCTTCTTTGAAGATTTAGGAATAAAATACATTGGAGTCATGGATGGACATAATCTCAAAGAACTGGACCATGTATTTAAAAAAGTAAAGAACTATCAAGGACCAGTGGTCATTCATGTAGCAACAAAAAAAGGACTCGGTTATACACCTGCTATGGAAAATCCTGGTGCTTTTCATGCAGTAGGCCCTTTTGATATTGCAACGGGAGAAGCAAAGAAAAAAGGTGGAATCACTTATTCAAGTGCTTTTGGTACGTCTATGGTAAATCTAGCCAAAAAAGAAGAAAAACTGGTTGCTATTACCGCAGCCATGACCAGTGGAACGGGACTTTCCAACTTTCAAAAAGAATATCCTAGTCGCTTCTTTGATGTTGGAATTGCCGAAGAACATGCCACGACCTTTGCTGCCGGTTTAGCCTCTCAAGAATTAATCCCTGTATTTGCAGTATATTCCACTTTCTTACAAAGAGCATTTGACCAAATCCTACATGATGTTTGTATGCCAAATCTACCTGTCATATTTGCTCTAGATCGTGCAGGAATAGTAGGAAATGACGGAGAAACACATCAAGGTGTATTTGATCTATCTTATCTATCTTTAATGCCAAACATGACCATTGTTGTACCCAAATGTACAGAGGAAATAGAGCCGATTTTAGAATTTGCTATTCAAAGGAACTCTCCTATAGCCATTCGTTATCCAAGGGGAAGAGACGACATAGAATTAAAACCACTAAAAAAATTTACTCTAGGAAAATGGGAAGTAGTATCCAAAGGAGAAAAAATCGCTATTTTAGCAGTAGGTAAAATGGTAGGAAAAGCCCTTTTAGCAAAAGAGAAGAGCAAAGAAAATATCGAAGTCATCAATGCCTGTTTTGTCAAACCCATCGATGAGAAAATGTTAGATGAACTCATCAAAAGAAAAATGACCCTCATTACCATAGAAGATAACAGTCTTATCAATGGATTCTCTTCGCAAGTTCTTTCTTATCTAAATCTAAAGAATGCTGCTTCTAAAGTGTATACCATGGGGTATCAAGATCATTTCATTGTTCATGGTTCCGTAGAAGAACTTTATACTTTAGAACATATCAATGTAGAAGATATCGTAGAAAAGATTAAAGAAATATCAAAAGTCAATAAAATGTAAACTTGTAATAACAAATAGGTTTATGATAAGATTACCCTAGAAAAGAGTAGGATGTAAAAATGAAAAATAAAAAGAAGTTAACAATAGGCTTCCTAGTAGCCTTCATTGCTGTAGTAGCAGGAGTTTCCTATGCGTACTTCACAGCAACACTTCAAAATCTAGGAGAAAGAGAAACAAGTATTACTTTAGCAGAAATGGGAAGTTTAAAACTAACATCT
>JAFUYX010000085.1 GCA_017476885.1 Bacilli bacterium
ATCGCGGCTGTTAATCCTGCAGGACCCGCTCCTATAATGATAATATCATACATTTATTCTTCATCCTTTCTTAGGTTTTCTAATATTTTATAAGCTAGTAGTACCATTTGTTTGGCTTCATTTTCTTCTAAGTTCACACAACTCCCCATTTTTAAAGGAACACTCTTAATTTTATTTTTTAGATTCTCTCCTTTTCTTGTTAATTCAATTACTAGATTTCTTTCATCGGACTCTCTCTTCGTACGAAGTATATATCCTTTTTGTTCTAGTTTTTTTAGCAATGGGGTTAGTGTAGAAGAATCTAGAAGCAGTACTTTGCCAAGATTTTTAACATTCGATGTTTTTACTTCCCAAAAATACATCATGACAATGTATTGAGTGTAAGTTAAATCAAATTTTTTTAAGATTTGGTTATACTTTCTAGTCATTTCTTTCGCACAGAGATAGATGGGAAAACAAAGTTGATTTTGTAGTTTTAATATTTCTTCGCCGTTTCTCATTTTTCTAATAGCTCTATGATTTTTTCTTCCATGTTTTTAGGATCTTCAATTGGTGAATATCTTGCTACAACGTTTCCTTCTTTATCGATTATGAACTTTGTAAAATTCCACAAGATATCTCCTTCATTTTTGCATGTACTACTAATCTTTTGGATTCCTTTCATCGTAATTTTATTTTTCATTCCATGGATAATATCTTCTTTTTGACATTTTTTTATGTAAGTAAAAACTTCGTCTTCTTGTTCCCCATTCACTTCAATTTTTGCTAGTGTTTCAAATTGAGTTTGATATTTTGCCTCACAGAAAGCATGGATTTCATCGTTGCTTCCAGGTGCTTGATGTCCAAATTGATTACATGGGAAATCTAGTATCTCTAATCCTTTTTCATGATATTTTTCATAGAGTTCCTCTAACCCTTTGTATTGAGGAGTAAAGCCACACCCCGTCGCTGTATTGACAATGATGACTACTTTTCCTTTTAATTCTTGGAAAGATAATTCCTCTCCATTTCTTTTCTTTGCTTTTAATTCATAAAAATTCATACGTTCCTCCTATTTAATTTGTATGCGATTTAATTTTACCATACATTTTAAATTTCAACAAGCTCTTATTTTTAAAAGTTTTTTCTACGTCAATATTACTATACCCAACTAAATGATGCATTTTTTTATCTTTTTTGCGACAATATACATAGGTGATTGGTTATGGCTTTTGGCAAATTACAAGAAAGACGTCATTATAAAGGAATGACTCAAAAAGAGATTGCTGATATTTTAGGAGTTCAAAGAGCTACTTACGCTGGATGGGAAACTGGAAAAGATATCATTCCTTTGAGAAAGTTATTTATTTTAGCAAACTACTATCAATTAAGCATGGATTTTCTTATCGGACTTCCTAAAACAGAGAAAAAATATCATTCTAAAGTAACTAAAATTGATATTGAAATTGTCGCTAGTAATTTAAAGAAAACAAGAAAAGAAAAAGGGTTAACCCAAAGTGATGTAGCTAAAGTGCTTCAAACTTCTCAATCTAATATTCATAAGTATGAAAATGCCAAATGTCTCATTACTACGATGTATGCTTTGGAATTTGTTAAGCAGTATCATTACTCTTTAGATAAAATGTTTGGACGTGAATAAAGGATAGAACATCTATCCTTTTTTTAAAACATCTTTTCGACTCCTTTGGGTACTTTATCTTTTATTATGGTTTCTATGATTTTGTCTTCTCTTTCTTTTGATACTTCTTTTCCAGTTAATTGACTTAAAGTTTGAACCACGCTTCTTAAAGTACTCTCATCTTTCATATTTCCTTCTTGAATTTTCTTGGCTAGTTCTAAAATTGTCTCTTTACTTACTTTGGTTTTTTTCTCTACCTTTTGAAATAGTTGATCATTCAATTCCATGATAATCCTCCTAGAAATATTCTATGCAAAAGAAAAGAACTCTTTTACAATTAGAGTTCATCGTTTTTATTTTTAAACTTTATAATAATTGGTGTACCGGTTAAATCAATGGCTTGTCTTAATTGATTTTCTAAGTATCTTTCATAACTGAAATGAACAAGACCTTTGTCATTGACATGAAACACAAACTTAGGTGGTTCACTACTTTCCTGACTCACAAAGTATATTTTTAGTCTTCTTCCTTTGTAAGATGGTGCTTCATGCATGCATACGGCATCTTGAATAATCTGATTTAAGGTCGAAGTAGAAATCTGTTTTTGATGATTTTCATGGGCAGAAATAATTTCTGGCATTAAAGTAGCCATTCTTTTTTGAGTTTTTGCTGATAAGAATACCACTTTTACGTAGGGAATAAACTGAAATTCATATTTTATCAGTTCTTTCCATGTTTTTAAGGCTTGATTTGGATCTTCTACTAAGTCCCATTTATTGACACATACGACAAGCGCTTTTCCAGCTTCTATCGCCATTCCTGCGATGTGTTTATCCATCTCAATAATGCCCGCGCTTGCATCGAGGACTAATACACATACATCACTATTTTCAATGGCTTTCATACTTCTTAAATAACTATATTTTTCTACGTTTTCATAGATTTTTCCTTGTTTTCTAATTCCTGCTGTATCGACACAGATATATTTCTCCTTGTTGTAATAAAACTCAGCATCTGTAGCATCTCTGGTTGTTCCAGCCACATCGCTGACGATGGCTCTTTCTTCTTTTAATAAAGCATTGACGAGACTACTTTTTCCAACATTGGGTCTTCCTATAAAAGAGAATCTACAATGGTGATCATCAAAGGTTTCTTCTTCTTTTAAATCTTTGGTAATCTCTTCTAGTAACTCGTTGATTCCTTTTTTGTGAGCAGCAGAAACTCCAATAATTTTTTCAAATCCAAGTTCATAGAAACGATATATTTCTTCATCTCTTTCTTTGTTGTCGAGTTTATTTACTACTACAATTACTTCTTTTTTAGCTTTCATAAGCATATCTCGGATATAGAAGTCACTCTCTGTTAGTTCTTCTTTGCCATCCACTACAAACAACACTAAATCGGCTTCGTCAATCGCGTAACTTGCTTGAATTTTAATATTTTCTTGAAAAGCGTCAACGCCTTTCTCAAGTCCTCCTGTATCGATTAAAGAAAATGCTTTATCATTGTATTTGACTTGGCCATAAATTCGGTCCCTTGTAATTCCAGGCATATCTAAGATAATAGATTTTTTTTCTTTGATTAAAATATTGAATAAAGAAGACTTTCCGGTATTTGGTTTTCCTATCATGCATACTGTTTTCACGCATAACCCCTCCTCACTGATTTGCTATTTTATCAATTTTTTAATTAAAATTCAAGGTATTTGGACATGCATTGGTTGGTCTTCCTGAAGTTTCTATGTTATTACAAGCGGAAGCAAGAATCTGATTGAGGTTTTGATTATCTTCTTTATAAAAAGCATAGGCTCTTTTATTATAATAGTAGATTCCAATCGTTTTCCCATCCATGGCGCTTCCATCATAAGGATTGGTAATAAAAGGGGCTGTGTCTTGTTCTTTTTTGATGACTCCCTTACTTATTAAGGTATTTACAGTTACAGGAATATAACAATTTTGATCTCCTGCTTTTCTAAGTACTCCTAAATGATCGTTTCCAAATCGTTTGGCATCTGTTAAAAGTAAGTCTACTTTTTCACAATATAAGTTCTTTTTGACTTCATCTGAAACTTTCATGGAATTTGGAATGGCAATTACTGCGATTAATCCAAGAATAACTATGACCGCTAGTAACTCCACTAAGGTAAATCCTTTTTTATTTTTCATATTTATCACCAATATTAGTGTATCAAAAAATCAATAAAAAAAAAAGGATAAGTTCCTTTTTTTAAAAAGAATCAATATTTAATTTTACATGTCCTAAGTCATTGACATAGGCGTATGCTTGGATCATGGTTCTTAGGGCTTGAGCATTCTTTCCTGCATGTCCTATTACTGAACCCATGTCTTCACTTTTCACAAGTGCTTCTAGAATGGTTCCTTCCTTTTCGTCTTCGTAAGATGTTACTTTAACCATTTCAGGCTCACTTGCAATACTTTTTACTAAAAATTCACAATATTCTTCTAATTTCATTTTACTTACCATTCTTTTCTTCAGCAAATTTTTTCATAATTCCTTTTTTGCTTAGAATACTACGAACTGTATCTGTAGGTTGAGCACCTTTTCCTAACCAGTAAAGTGCTTTTTCTTCATCTACAGTTACTGGAGCATCTGCTTTGATTGGATCATAAGTTCCAACAGTATCTAGAAATCTTCCATCTCTTGGGCTTCTAGAATCAGCAGCTACAATACGATAATATGGTTTTGCTTTTGAACCCATGCGTTTTAGTCTTAATTTAACAGCCATTTTAAATCCCTCCTTCGTTTGACTCATTCATTGTACCAAACAATAAAGAAGATGTCAATTAATTTTGGTTGACATCTTCTAAATAGTCTTCTTTGACTTCTTCAATTTCACTATCATCTAAGATTTCTTCGTAATCGTCATCATTATCCTCTACTGGAACTTTAATCTTTGCCTCTCCAACAATTTCTACTCCTAGTTCTTTTTCGATTTCTAAGTTAATGTTTTGATTATCACTATTTACGTTTACAACACTGGGTTGTTTAAGACTTCTTACCATGATTTCAGAGTTATTTGTTAAAGTTGACTCCTCTTTTAAAGGTACTGAAAATAGTTCATTGTAACTAAATTTTTTCGAATTTACTTTTGTCTTTGTATCATTATCATAGGAATACCAAACATTGACGTCAAATGACCCATTGACACTTACTTTTCCGTTGTTATTTGACCCTGAAAAGTTATGATTGATAACCCAACAACCTAGAATGGTATCTACTTTTTCATCGGGTTGGAATGAAAATTTCATGGTATTTGTTTTTTTGGCCTTTCCTATTACAGCCTTCGTTACGATTTCTTTAAAGTTTGCCATATTATCCACCTCTACTTTAATCTATGCCAAATGTCACTGTTTTGTGACAAGAAAAAAAGAAGTGATTACTTCTCTTATAATGATATTTTTTTGCGGCAATATTTGCACGTTCCTGTTGTTGTATAAATCAGATTATCTGCTCCGCAATAAGGGCATATAACGACATGAGAGTTCTTTGACTTCTCTATTTTTTCTTTCATCTTTAAGTCGTTTTTTGCTGTTAATTTTGCAGTTTCCATCTCTTGACCTTTGATATAGTCTATTAATGAATTTCTTCCTAATCTTGCAAGGACATTGAATAGTTCTGATAAAACTAGTGATATCACTCCTAATATAACAAGCAGTTTCCCATAAGAATACATTTGACTATAGATTGGCATCTCTAGAAGTTCTGATAAAGAAGCGATGGTAAATGAAAACTTTTGACTTACAATTTCTAATATCTTTGGCAGACATAAAATAATTCCTATGGATAAAAATAACCTGGGTAGATAATAATATGCTTTTTTATGATAAAACAGATGTCCTATGGCAAAGAAAACTCCTAGGACAGGGAATAAATAGAGCAGTAGCAATACAACTGGTAAGCTAAATATCAGTTTTAGTACTTGGTTATTCATCTTTTTTTTGCTCCATTTGTTTTTTGATGGCAGAAGCAATTCCATTTTGATTGATGAGATTGTTCACTAGCCTCTTGCTTGTGCTTTCTCCATGGATGGATTTGTTATTTGCGCCTTCCATCATACTACTCGATAGTCTTGTTTCTCTTCTTACATATTGATCTTGTTTCTCTAGATTATTCATTTTTGTTTTGGTTTGAGTTTCGTAATGATGACGTGCTCCTGCATTTCTGTATCTTGCATACATCACAAAGTAATAGATGATTCCTATTAAAGCAAATAAATAGCGGAATCGAAAGTCTTCTAAGAAAATAATTCCTAAAATTCCTAATAATTCTATAAATGCTGAGATAGCAATCAGTTTTGGCATATGAATTGGAACACTTCCCATGGTTTTCTTTGTTCTAGCATTGACTGCCACATAGTGTAAAACACTTTTTTCGCCTTTCTTTTCTTGATAGCTATATAGCCATACAGGAAGGTATGCAGAGGTCCATTGTTGTCCTTTGACTTTTAAGTTTTCGTTGTCCCACCGGACTCCTCGATCATATTCTTTTAGTGTTTCATTGGCTGAGAATCTTGCAATATCTTTTGTTTGTTCTCCTACTATTTCTTTTAAATCGTCAATATTGGTATCTCTTTTTTCTGAAGAATACCCCTGTAAGTAATGGGCATTGTATTTTGCGCAGGACTCAATATCAAATGGCATGATGGCATTGATGATATTATTTGTTTTTTCTTTGTTGTGTTTGTCTAGACGATCAAGACTCGATTCTATCGTCAGTCCATTGATAATGAGGTCAAACTTTCTTTCTACGTTGAAGAGATCTGCATCATAATAAGTATTGTAATGGTCTCCTTCTTTTTCAGTATAACTTCTTACTTGATGTTCTCCTTGACCTTTTAAATCCACATGAGAGTTCACATCTACTAACATATAAGGAAAGTATACTCCCATGATATTTTCAGTAGTAAACTCCTTTGTAAATTGAGGATGAGCAAAAAACTTTCTTTTGCCGACAAATCTTTCTATTTCATCTCTTGCTACTTGTTTATCAATTCCAAAAGGTAAGACGACATCTGGAACGGCTCCATTTGGGATTTGTTGATTTTGGGATAGTGTATTTCGACACCAGTGGCAACGTGCGTTTAAAGCACTTGACGTATCTAAAACTACTTCTGCTCCACAAGAAGAACATTTAAATGTTACGACATCTTCAGCAGAAGCCGAAATGTCTTGTGCTCCAGACGCTAGTACTTCACCTTGCAAATTTTCTAAGTCTGTAACCATGCCTTCTAATTTTTCTACTTCAAATTCATGTCTACAAAAGTTACATCTTAGTTTTCCTTTTTGGGTGTTGGTGGAAATGTCTGTAGAACCACACATAGGGCATTTATTTTGACCATCTTTTACATCTTTGTTTGTTTGAACGATTGTTTTGTTTGGCTCATTCATGATTCTTAACTCCTTTTTATGTTAAATTTATGTAAAACAGAAGCAACGAATTTCTCTGCTTCTGTTTTACCGTTTATGCTTTCTTATATTCCAAGTAAATCTTTTTTGATTTTGTCGTAATCTTCTTGTGAGATTGCTCCAGCGTCTAATAATTTTTTCATTTCTAATAGTTTGTCTGTAGGACTTTGAGCATTACTATTTTGTCCGGCAAATGGGTTTGCATTTGAGTTTGGATCTTGTTGCATTGCTCCCATCATAGAACCTGCTGCGTTTACTCCCATTCCCATGAAGGCCATGTTTGCTCCTCCACCATTTTCTCCTGCAGATTGAACTCCTCTAGCAACAGATTGTTGCATGAATGAATTTCCTCTTGATCCAGATAAAGCATCTGCTTTTTTAACATCACTTAACAATGCCTTAGAGTCTTCGTCGTATTCGATAGCAAGAATGGCTGTTTTCACAATTTCAAGTCCACGATCACTCTTCCATTGATATCCTTCTTCTACTGCTTCAGATAAACTCTTGGCAAAACCAATTTGATCTGCTTGAATTTTTGACATACGATTTCCTTTAGAAGGATCATTTGTGTATAGTGAGAATGCTGCAGATAAACTTCCAACAACTTCATTAAATAGTTGCTCTCCAGCATCATTTCCCATATCTGCAAAATCAAATACAGGTGCTCCTGGTTGTAAATATTTTGCTGGCACAAAATTTTTAACAAATAGGATTGGGTCTACTATTTTTAATGTATAAGTTCCTCTTGTAATAGCCCCTACTTGAGCATTTAAATAACCATCATCCCAGTAGATTTCTGATTGAGTTCCAAATTTGTTGTTAGGAATCTCTTTTAAATTTACATAGAATGCCGTTTGTTGAGTTGCTGGTTGTCCACCAAATTTAAATCTTTCCCATGATTGTCCAATGGTTGCTGATAATAGTCCGCCGCCTGAGAAAATAGATTGTGAATTTGGATCGTCTGATTTAAATTCAAATCCTCCTGGTTCTGCTATCATTCCTGTAATAGCGCCATCTTGCATGGTAATTAGAGCCATTCCTTCTGGAACAACAATCTTACTTCCATTGGTAATGACATTTTCACTACCTTTGTAGTTTTCTCCTCTTCCAGCATCCGTTCCTTTTGGCACTGCTTGACAAATTGCAGCCGTTGCTGGCATGTTAGACTGTGGTAGATAATAATCTTTCCATTGGTCTGCAAATGTACCTCCTAAGGCACCTGTAAAAGCTTTAATAAATCCCATATTCATACCTCTTTCCATTATAGCTTTCTTGATTTTGGAATCTAACCGCATAGTATTCCTAATCTGGTTTCATTATACCATATAGAAAAAAAGAAAAAAAGAGTTTATTCACTCTTTTGGTAAAATGGTTAGAGCTGCGATTTTTGAAAAATCTACTTTTGATACTACGTTTTTAATTGTTTTGATATCCAAGCTTTCTAAGATTTCTTTTTCGTTATCAAATATGGTTCCAAACTTACTTATGGTGTAACTTAGAAAATCATTGACTTCTTCAACATCTTCATAACCTAGAACGAGACTAGCTATTTCGCATTTTTTCTTTCTTGAGATTTCTTCTTCTAAAATTTCAACGTTTCTTAGTTTCTCTTTGATTTTTCCAATGACTTCTTTTGGATATTTTGTTTTGGAAATCACCGCGATATTTAAGTAGTCTCTTGTTTTTTCGGTATAGCAAGAGAGGCTGGTAATGAGTTTTTTATTCATTAGTTCTTCTCTAAAAGAAGAGGTAGAACCAAAGTTGGAGGTAAGAGTGAGTTGCAAAGCATCTAGTGTTGTTAACAGATCTGTTTCAAATACTTTTAATGGTGTTTTAATGGCAACCGCAACCAAAGGAATCTCCACATTGGCTTTGATTTCTTTTTCTTTGCAGACAATTGAAGTTGGTTCTTTGTACTTTTTGATTTTAGGGTGTTGAAATTTAGGAAAACTTTTGTCTTTTTCGATTTCAATAAACCACTCTTCTATCTCATAGGGATTGATATTTCCCGTGATTACTACAAAACTGTTTTCAGGATGATAAAAAGTCTTGTAGGTTTCTTTTAAATCTTCTAAGGTAATCTTTTTAATATCTTTTTGATTCCCTACCCCATATTCTTTATTGGGATAGTTTTTATAAAGCATTTTATTTAGTTCGATATAGACTAGTCTATCAATACTATCTTCACATCTTCTTGCTTCTTCTAAAATAGGGCCTCTTTCGCTTTCAAAAGCATCCTCATCAAACACTTTTTCTTGAGTCATATGCATAAGTAGTTTGATGTTTTCTTTCAAATTTTGATTCCCTACAAACTCATAAGTGGTTCGATAGGCAAATGTAGAAGCATTGTTATAGGAACCTAATTTTTGAAAGTCTCCTAAAATGGAGGAACCATTCTCATTTTTGCACAAGATGTGCTCAAGATAGTGCGGGATACCAAAGATTTTGTGGATATTCTTTTTCCCTATGCTGTAATCTACATCTTCACTTCCTACCATGAAAGTTATGGTTCCTTTAAAGGTATTCACTTTTTTATTGACCCACATATAGATTTTTAAACCATTTTCAAGGGTTGTCTCATAGATGGTTTCATCGAGTCCTTTTAATTTAATCTCTTTCATGTGCTTCTCCTTCTTTTAGAATAAATGTATAGCTCTTATGCAGTTTCATGGCAAGTGACTTTAGTTCTTTTATGGTCACGGTTGGAATCTCTTTTAAAGTGTTTTCAAAGGACGGATGATCTAGCACATGATGATTATAGCAATTCTCTGCAATTCCATAAATATTATCCATTGCCATTTTTACGTTTGTTAAAATCTTTGTTTTCTTTGTTTCTAAATCTTCTTTGCTAATGATTCCTTTTTTCATTTCTTCCATGACTTGATGAAAACATTTTAAGGCTTTTTCTTTATTCTCTTCTTTAATTCCAGTAGAGATTACAAAGTAGGAATCTCCCATAGCAAATGTGGAATAGTAAGAATAACAAAGGGAGTTTTTCATTCTTAAGTAGTACCCTAATTTATCGGATAAAGAGCCTAGACCTGTAATCTGCTGAAATACTGGGGCTACATAATCTCTTTCTCTCTTGGTTAATGGTTCAGAAATATAGTACTGTACAATCTGTGTTTGGGTATAAGAAGAGGATTGTTCTTCTTCTTTGTAAGGGATGATCTTATTTGGTACTACGCTTTCAATTGTTTTTTCTACAATGCATGGTTTATAAAAGCATTGGTTGATGAGTTTGGCCATTTCATCCATGTCAAAGTCTCCCACCAAGATGATTTCACAAATGGATTTTTCAAACATTTCTTGATAGTCTTGAGCAACGGATTCCGGAGTTAAAGCCTCTACAGTCTCTTTTGTTCCAATGATTCTTTGGCCTGTACAAGAGTCTTGAAATAATCTTTTTTTGCTCTCTACCATAGCATAAGAGGTGGGTCTTTCTTTGTATAAATCAATGTTAGATAAAATCAGTTCTTTGATAATATCAAAGCTTTGTTCATCCCATTTTCCATTCTCTATGTTGGGATGTTCTAGGGCATCAAAGAAAAAATGAAAGGCCTTTTTGATGTAACTCTTTTCACTCACATATTTTGGATGTAAAAAGTCTAGAGAAAAGGAAGTTATTAAATTATACCCCACCCTTGAAGTTCCTTGAGAAAAGGAAATATCATATAAATTTTCACAAGCAATCTTTAACTCTCTGTTCGTCTTACAAGATGATGTGGAATATTTCATTAAGACTCCTAGCATGTTTCTTTTAGAAGGGGTGCATTCTGAAATGTCTTGTCTAAAGTTTACTTCTAAATATCCATTTTTAAATTGGTCTGTTGCTATGGTGTGCAATACAAAACCATCGTATTCATAAGATTTTTCCTTCACTTTTCTCACCTACCTTTAGTATATCCTAGATTCTCATTTTTAATCTCTTTATAACAATTTATAAAGTATTCGTCTGTCATCCCGGCAATGAAGTCGATTACTTTTCTCTCATCACTCGTAGTACTTTGGTATTTCTCATTTTTGAAGTTTAAGAAATGGGTGTAAATCTTTGTATTCTTTCGATTCTTTTTGATGTTCTCTAGATTTTCTGTAAAAAGTGTTTTAAACATCTCTTTGACTTTCTCTTTTTGTTCTTCACTTAAGGATTTGTCATAGATATGGAGGTAGTTGAATTTTTTTAGTTCTACGATAGCTTGGTAGACTTCTTCACTCATTTTGATATAAGGTTTTCCTATACTATTTTTGATGATATCTAAAACAATGGTATTGACGATATCTCTATTTCTAGTTCCTAAGGTTTCTTTGATTTTATTTGGTATTTCTTCTTTGCTTATGATTCCTAACATGCAGGCATCGTCAATGTCTTTCCCTAGATATGCAATAATATCTGAAATGCGAACCACACAGCCTTCTAAGGTCATAGGAATGAGTTTTGATACTCCATCCTTTTTGGTATAGGTGTCTTGATATTCTTGTAGAAATTTTTCTTTTGTTTTTTCTTTGGGTTGATACAATCCCAGTGGTAGTTCTCCATTATGACAGAGAATGGCATCTAGGACTTGCAATGTCAAGTTTTCTCCATCTCCATGATTTTCAATATACATGAGTTGTCTTACACTTTCGACATTGTGATTAAAATATCCCTCTCCTACACTTTGACTGATTTTTGATAATACGGATTCTCCAAAGTGCCCAAATGGTACGTGTCCTATGTCATGTCCAAGAGATGCGGCTTCTATTAAGTCTTCGTTTAATCCTAAGGCTCTTCCGATGGTTCTTGCAATTTTGGAAACGTATTGGACATGCATAGAACGCTTGGTAATATGATCGTTCTCTGCTCTTGTAAATACTTGTGTTTTATCCATATAACGTATGTAAGCATAGGTATATAAAATACGATCAATGTCTCTAAAATAAGGGGTCCTGATGTCATTTTTTTCTTCTTGAAAACGAATGGCCTCTTCATCTTTACAGGCATATGAACTCAAGTTTTTGTTATGTCTTTCCATATTTTCTTGTACTTCTTTTAACATTGTAATACCACCTTTGCTAATTTTATCATACCATATTTTAAGCAAAAAGAAAAACGAAGAAGTCTAAAATGCTTGCTTCTTCGCTTGAGTTTGTCTATGTTAGACTTTCAAATTGTGAATTGTATAATTCGGCATAGAACCCTTTTTTGTTTAAAAGTTCTTCATGTGTACCAATTTCAACAATATCTCCATGATTTAATACTAGGATTTTATCTGCGTTTTTAATCGTTGATAACCGGTGAGCTATGATGAATGAGGTTCTTCCCTTCATCAGTTCATCCATAGCACTTTGGATTAATTCTTCAGTTCTAGTATCGACATTGGAAGTTGCTTCATCTAATATCATCACTTTTGGATTTGCAAGAATGGCCCTGGCTATGGTTAAAAGTTGTTTTTGACCACTAGAAATATTGTCTGTATCTTCATTTAATTCTGTTTGATAGCCTTCTGGAAGCGTTTCAATGAAATGATCCACATGAGCTAATTTGGCAGCTTCTTGAACTTCTTCATCGCTGGCATTCAAATTCCCATATCTTAGGTTGTCCATCACGCTTCCAGAGAATAACCACGTATCTTGTAAGACCATTCCGAATGCATGCCTATACTCTTGTTTATCTAAAGTAGAAATATCTTCTCCATCTAGAGTAATTTTTCCATCACTCAGTTTATAGAAACGCATCAGTAGTTTTACAATGGTTGTTTTTCCGGCCCCGGTTGGGCCAACAATGGCAATCTTTTCTCCTTCTTTCACTTTTAAACTGAAATCTTTGATAATTGGTCGATTTTCTTGGTACCCAAATTTTACATGATGAAATTCTACTTTTCCTTTTAAGTTTTTAATATCCACCTCTGATGCAGGCATTTCTATCTCTTCTTCTTCATCTAGAAATTTAAAAATTCTTTCGGAAGCGGCAAGCATTGATTGAAACCCTGCCATCACTTGGGCTAATTGTCCGATGGGTTGAGTAAAGTTTTTGGAATATTGAATGAAAGATTGGATATTTCCGACGTTGATTTTTCCCTGAATTACGTAGTATGCCCCCAGAATTGCAATCGCAACATAATTAAGATTTCCTACAAAATTCATAATGGGATGCATCATTCCTGAAATAAATTGGCTTTTCCATGCATTTTTATATAGTTCTTGATTATCACTTTCAAATTTTGCTAACATTTTTTCTTCTGCATTGAAGGCTTTGACTACGGTATAGCCACTTAACATTTCTTCGACCTCGGAATTGACATGACCTAAGTAGTTTTGTTGATTTTCAAAGTATTTTTGACTTTTTTTCACAATGATTCCTACAAATGCTCCAGCAACAGGAAGAACAAGAGCTGTAAATATAGCAAGTGGAATACTAATAGTACACATCATGATGAATATTCCTACGATTGTAACAAGGGTGGTTACAATTGTTACTGAGCTTTGATTTAAACTCATCCCAAGGGTATCGATGTCATTTGTAATGATAGACAAAGTTTCTCCATTTGTCGTACTATCAAAATATTTCATCGGAAGTTTTTTTATTTTCTCGTTCATTTGTTTTCTTAAATCATAAGTAATTTTTTTGCTAACATTGGCCATAATCCAGGATTCGATATAGGAGAATATGGCTGAAGCAATATATAATATTAATAGGAATAAGAGGATGGAATTAATTGCTTGGAAGTTGATTCCTCCTGTTCCACTTACTTTGGCAATTA
Organism: Bacilli bacterium; assembly: GCA_017476885.1. Classification (GTDB taxonomy): domain Bacteria; phylum Bacillota_I; class Bacilli_A; order RF39; family UBA660; genus Ventrenecus. The sequence continues at coordinate 13,785 of JAFUYX010000085.1, forward strand.
ACCCAGTGTAAAGTTCTTGAGTCGCATTGCCTAATATTTTAGGACCTATAATGGAGAATATGGTACTTAAAATCGCTACGACAAAAATGATGATAAAACTCAATTTATATTTGGAACCATAGGAAAGCAATTTTTGGATGGTTCCTTTGACATCACTAGGTTTGTCTTTTGAATTCATTCCTCTTCTAGGCATGTAGTTCACTCTCCTTTAGTTGTGACATGGCTATTTCTTTATAGATTTGACATGTTTTCATTAGTTCTTTGTGTGTTCCTTTGCCAACAATTTTTCCTTTGTCTAAGACAATGATTTGATCGGCAGTTAAGACTGAACTAATTCGCTGAGCCACGATGAAAATAGTCGCATCTTTCGTGTATTCTTTTAGATTCTTACGGACTTGAACATCAGTTTTATAATCTAGGGCTGAGAAACTATCATCAAAGACGAAGAACTCTGGTTTGGAAGCAATGGCTCTGGCAATGGAAAGTCTTTGTCTTTGTCCTCCAGAAACGTTGGTTCCTCCTTGAGCAATTTCATAATTATACTTTCCTGGTAAGTTATGGATAAACTCTGTTGCACAGGCAACATCACAGGCTTCTTGTAAAAGTTTCTTGTCTTTTTTTTCATTGCTAAATAAAACGTTGTCTTCTATGGTACCTGAAAATAAGTTTCCTTTCTGAGGAACAAAGCCAATTTTGTCTCTTAATTCTTTTAAAGAGACGTCTTTAATATTTTTCCCATCGATTAAAACTTCTCCACTAGTGACATCAAAGAATCTTGGGATGAGATTGACTAGAGTTGATTTTCCACTTCCTGTAGAACCGATGAACGCCGTTGTTGTTCCCATCGTTGCTTTAAAACTGATATCTTCTAGAATCTCTTCGTCAGCATCTGGATATTTAAATGTGACATTCTTAAATTCTAATTCTCCTTTGATTTTATTAAAAGGTTTAGGATTTTCAGGCTCTGTTATTGAGTTTTTCGTATCTAATATTTCTGCAATTCTTTTTAAACTTACCCAAGCTCTTGGCAACATGATAGAGGCCATTGAAATCATCAAGAAAGAAAATATAGCTTGAATGGAATAGGTTATAAAGGCCATTAAAGTTCCGACTTGTATGCTTCCAGCATCGATTAAAGAAGCTCCTGCATAGATGATTAGAATCGATACTCCATTCATAATGAACATGATGGTTGGCATCATTATTCCCATGGCTTTGTCAGCAAAACAAATGGTATTGACTAGATTTCTGTTGGCTTTATCGAATTTTTGCTCTTCGTATTCATAAGTTCCAAATGCTCTGATAACTGGTACTCCATTTAATCTTTCCCTTGATACTAAGTTTAATTTATCAATGAGTTTTTGAATCCTTTTAAATTTTGGTAAAACAAAGATAAATAAAATGATAATGATGATAGTAATGCTTCCTATTCCAAGGCCTAACACCCAGTTTAAAGGGCTTTTTATGACTTTTACAAAGGCTCCTACTCCCAAGATTGGAGCATAGATGAGCATTCTTAAAAACATGACTAAGACCATTTGAATCTGTTGGATGTCATTGGTACTCCTTGTGATTAAACTAGCAATGGAAAACTCTTTAAATTCTTGAGTGGAAAAACTCATGACTTTTTGCACTACTGTTCTTCTTAAGTTACTCGCAAATTTAGTTGCACATCTACTAGATAAAAACCCTACTACAACAGAGACAATCATTAATCCTAGGGCTAGTAAAATCATAACGATTCCTTTAGAGATGATGTAAGACATCTGCTTTTGATTTAAATCGATTCCCATACTTTGATAATCTAATCTGACAAAACTAGAACTCATTTGATCTAACATCGATTCGTCATACTCTTTTATTTTATTTTGAAATTCTTGAAGGAGCCCATTCTTTTGTTCTTTACTCATAGAGGGAAGAACTGAGAGTACATCTGCTTCTGTACCAATCATTTTTTTATTATAGGTCAGCATTCCAAGAAACAGATAGGAAAGATTTAGTTTTTCTAAAGAGTCTTCTGTGGCATCCTCTTTTAAGATATATAAATCTTCTTTTTCTAAGAGAGGATACTTACTAACTAGGTTTGGATGATTCTCTTTGTTGATTCTCTCATAGTTCTTTTCCAAAATTTCTTGATTCTCATCAAATTCTGATATATTTTCGTATAAAGATTTAGACATCACTTTGGGGATTGTCTCTTCGATTCCAGAACTCTGAATTCCAGTGTTGATGATGCTTGCTGTGTAATCTGGCATGGTTAAGTCTAAGTTGGCTTGAATGACTAATAAAACAACGATGAAAATGATGGAAAGCCAAAACTTTTTTAATAGATTTAGAATTGTTTTCATGTTTTCCTCCTAACATTTGACATGATACATTATATGATAAATGTCCCCCACTCGTCAATTTTTTTTTTAAGGCAAAACCATATACTCTCTTGCTTTAATACGGGAATCACTACAGTATTCCATCACGTATTTGTTATTTTTTCGAACTAAAATAATGCCTATCGTTTTGTCATGATTACTCTTCTTAACATTCTTATCTATATAATTCATATAGACTTCAATCTGTCCAATGTGTTCTTTCTTTAGTTCTCCTAGCTTTAATTCGATTACTACATAGCAATTATATTCAATATTAAATAAGAGTAAATCAATGTAATTGTATCTATCTCCTATTTTTATTTTGTATTCATTTTTGATAAACGTAAAACCAGCACCTAGTTCTTCAAGAAAAGATGGAATATCTTCTAGGATGATTTTTTGAAGTACTTTCTCTGATATTTCTTCATATCGATTCTTATTTTGAATCATAATTGGATTTTTGATGTAGTCTGTGATTTCTTGTTTGTCATCATTCTTTAGTTTTTCTTTGGTTTTTTCATCTAATCTTTCATATTCTTTATTTTTGATTCTAGTACGTAGTTCTCTTACCGATAAATTTTGCTTTTCAGTTAACTTGATGTAGTAATTGATTTCTGATGAATCTTTTAATGGTAATAGTTCAACATAATGTCCATAGCTTAAAACTTGCGACAGTGTCGCAACTTTTTGAATTAACATATAAAACTTCTTCATTCTTGTTAGAGAAGTAAAAGTATATCCTTTACCAAACTCTTTCGTTAATCTTTCAGCAT
>JAFUYX010000086.1 GCA_017476885.1 Bacilli bacterium
GTTAAAAAAAGATGACATCTATGTGAGTAAAGAATATTTAACAAGACTCTATAGTAGCCAAATCTCATCTTCTAAAAATGTGCTAAAACATTTACCCGTAATTCAACTCTTGTTTGTAAAAAAAATTTCAAAGAATTTGTTGAAAGAGAAAGAGTTCATAAACCACTACCACATAGTGAATAAAAATGGAAATTGTTTTTACAAAGATGACCTTCAAACCTTCATTATTTTAATTGACAAAGCAGATTCTCAATCCTATAATGATGATGAGAAAATGAATGATTTTTTAACGCACTTAAGATTAATGAATGCAAGTAGTTTAGAAGAAGTAAAATGTATTGGAAAGGAAAGTGAAATTGGTATGGATATTGAAAAAATTATGGAAGCTTATGCAAATGATACGGTTTTTCATGAGGCCATTGCTGAAATTAGAAAAGCTAAAATGGAGAAAGAAGCAAAACTTCGTGGACGTAGAGAAGGAAGAAAAGAAGGAAGAATTGAGGGAAGAAATGAAATTCAAAAAGAAACTGCTAAGAAAATGCTAGAAGATCATATGTCTTGTGAGGCCATTTCAAAATATAGTGGTCTATCCCTAAATGAAGTGAAATCTCTGCAAAGAAGTCTTCAAATTTAAAAAATAACCTTGATATATAAAATAGAGCAAGGTAAAATAATAGAAGAAAGAGTGTGGTTGTGTGAAGAAAGCAAAAATAAATAAGAAAAAAGTCCTCTTGTTTCTTGTATTCCCTTTAATTATCATTGTAAGTGCAATATTATTATTCTTTTATTTCAAAAGTAAAGAACTGATAGTAGAGTATGAAACTGAAATGAAAGTCTCCTTAGGAACAGAAGCAAGCATTCTTGATGGAATCCAAATAAAAAATGGAAGAATCAAAACAGAGGATGTAGAACTCGATACTTCAAAAATAGGAAAACAAGAAGTAACATTTCAAGTGGAAGACGAATTTGGAAATAGAAAAGAGTATAAAAGAGAAATCATAATCGTAGACACAGAATCCCCTAAGATCGAATTTAAAGAAAAAATAGAAGTCTCTTATTGTGCGGAAGTAGATTTATTAAAAGACGTCAAAGCAACCGATAATTCAAACGAAGAGATTAAAGTTGAAGTGGAAGGAGACTATGATACCTGTAAGACTGGTGAGCAAGAACTCTATTATATAGCCAGAGATTCTTCAGGAAATGAAACGAAAGAAAAGTTTATATTAATTGTCAAAGAAAAAGAAGTGGCTCCAAAACCAAGTGTACCAAACGTGATGCCAGATAAAACATTTACGACTTCCAAAGGATTTAAGGGCGAAACCAAAAATGGAATGACCTACATCGATGGCTACTTAATTGCCAATAAAACATATAGCTTGCCAAGTACCTATAATCCGGGAGGACTCACTGCAGAAACAACAGATGCTGCAACAAAGATGTTTGCTGCTGCAGAACTAGAAGGGCTTCCACATATGTGGGCTCAAAGTGGATTTCGAAGTTATACTACTCAGAGCTCTTTATATAATAATTATGTAGCTAGAGACGGAAAGGCAGCAGCAGATACCTATTCTGCAAGACCAGGACACTCCGAACACCAAACAGGACTAGCTTTTGACGTATGTGCTACAGGATATGCGTGCATTACTTCAGGGTTTAACGGAACCACTCCAGCCAACTGGCTATCAAAAAACGCCTATAAATATGGATTTATACTAAGATATCCTCAAGGAAAAACAAATGAAACAGGATATGTATATGAATCATGGCATTTTAGATATGTAGGAACAGAGTTAGCTGAAAAACTATATAACAACGGAGATTGGATAACCATGGAGAATTACTTTGGCATTGACAGTGTCTATAGTTACTAAAAAATAGGAAATAACCATTGAAAATTGTATCAATATTTGATACAATTTTTTTGTAATAGAGAGTAGGGATACTAATGAAACTAGAAAGATTCCATGAAGATAATAAAAAAAAGAAAGGATTTATAATATTTACCATAGCAAGCATATTATTACTTGCAGGAGTATTCTTTTATACTTCATTTGCAGTCTATGAAGACATCAAAACATTTAATATCATCTCAGGAATCATTCCCGATATCGGGGAAGTCTTATATGTCTATCACTTAGAAGATGGAACCATAACGACTCAAGCATCTAAAGTAGCAGGAATGGTCCTAAAAGAAGAAAGCTCTACCTGTACCTACGGAGTAGTTCCAAAATGGGAAAATAGTCAAATTGTTCTAGATAAAACCAATGCGACCAACACCTCAAGTCAAAAAATAAGATGTGATTTACACATGGTAGAGCCACCTGCATCCAAATCTTTAAAAGTGCTAGCAAACTTAAATTCAAACTATGTACCATCGACTTCAGGCCAGTGCAAGCAAGTGGACGAGAATGGAATGATATTAAATCCAACATCGACTATGATTGATAGTGATACTCCAATAATCTGTACCATGGAAGATGATTATGGAACCTCATACTACTTAAGAGGAAATCATACAAGTAACAATGTTAAGTTTGCTAATATGTGTTGGAAACTAATTAGAATCACCGGAACAGGAGGATATAAACTTATCTATAACGGAGATTTAGATAGCAATGGCAAATGTACAACAACATCAGGAAACCATCTTGGATTTACAGGACAAACACTTTCCTTAAGTGGAAACAAAGTCTATGGAACGAGTTATACCTATGATGGAAGCACCTATACCTTAACTGATACTTCTACCATGAACATTAGTACAGATTCAGCAAGTATTATAGGAAAATATACATGTGGAAATACAAATACATCATGTGCTAATCCATATTATGTAGTATCAAAAGAAAATGATACAACAGGATATGTTTTAAAAATGGGAGTAAGTACAAATTATGCGGCTATTGGAATAAGTGCGTTTAACTCAAGTTCTAACTCACTATCTTATGTAGGGTATATGTATAACGAAGTCTATACGTCTAATAGTAAAAGCTTATCATCTAATACAAATAACTATTACTATGGAGAATCTTTCACCTACACAGGAGGAACCTATACATTAAATAATATAGTACAATTTGCTGATGTTTCAGACAGCACAAATCAAACAAGCTTAAATACCCATCATTATACCTGTTTTAATGCCACAGGTAATACTTGCAGCGAGATGTATTATATTTATTACTTAGTTGGAACAACACCTTATTACATAAAACTAAATGGAAATGAAACAGTAAGTGAAGCCTTAAACAAAATGGTCAATAATAATGATATTAATGTCAAAGATAGTACAATAAAGAAATTTATAGATGGATGGTATGCCATGAATTTAAAGGGTACAGAATATGAAAGTAAATTAGAAGATACCATATTCTGTAATGATAGAACAATAAATCAATTAAATGGCTGGAGTGAGACAGGAAGTTTAAGTAATTATTTATATTTTAACGGAGGACAAAGTAAATATTATTTAAAATGTCCAAATAAAAGAGATGCGTTCACAGTTAGTGATACAGAAAAAGGAAATAGTGCTTTAACATACCCAGTGGGGCTATTAACAATAGCAGAACATAGTTTGATAGGAAATTATACGGCAAACAAAACAAATGCATCGTATTGGTCTTCTGCCCCTAATTACTTCTACGGCTACAATGCTTTCGAGAGGCGCGTGTACACGACGGGTAATTGGTACAACAACTACAACTACGCTGTGAGCAATTCTAACGGCGCTCGGCCGGCAGTTTCTCTCCAACCTGGCACTACATTCAAAGCTGGAACCGACGGCTCAACAGGAAATCCACTTGAAGTAGTAATGGAATAAACTATAGAAAGGAAGTAATCATATGAATCAAGGAGTCGCACCGATTCCAGCACAATTAAGTATAGAAAAGATGAACGTCCTAAACATCTTCACTTATATCCTAATGTGTACCTGGAGAGGGATTACCTATATTATAAAAGATATTCCCATTACATTATGGAGAAACGTAAGTGGCCATGTAGACAATGCTTATAGGGAAACGAAAGAAAATGTTTCCACAAACGTAAAGAAAAAAAGTGGAATCTTGTCTATGGATCTCAGTGATCTACTTGCAAACACAAAATATACTCAGAAGAGAATTGCTAAGTTAGAAAAAGAGAAAGTGAATCTCTTAAAAGATCTAGAAGGGGAAGGGGCTGTTCGTTCAAAGGAACCAAGAATTTTCCAATATACAGCCAAAACTCCAGATGGCAAAATAGAAACCGAAACGATGCCTGGATTATCAAAACTAGATATTAATACGTTCTTAGTTCAAGCAGGATATGATGTATATAAGATAGAGAATAATAAATTCATAGATATCATGTATGGAGACACCGGTTTATTTGCCGTGAAGATGAGTACCAAAGACTTATTATTCTGGTTAACCCAATTATCTACGTATTTAAAAAGTGGAATTCCTCTAGCAGAATCCATCAATATTTTAAATCATCAAATGTCCAAACAAAAGAAATACAAAAAAGGATTTCAATCCATTGTTTATGAACTAACCATGGGTGAAGCTTTTTCTGCAGCTTTAGAAAAACAAGGAACCATGTTTCCTGCCTTACTTATCAATATGGTTAGAGCAGCAGAAGCAACAGGACAACTAGAAGAAACCTTAGAAGATATGGCAGCATATTACGAAGAAATCGACAAAACAAGAAAACAAATGATATCTGCTATGACTTATCCAACCGTGATTACCATCTTTGCCATTGGAGTAGTCACATTTATTTTAGTCTATGTCATTCCTCAGTTTGTCGATATGTACGAACAAGCAGGAGCAGAGTTAAATGGACTCACCTTGTTTATAGTAAGAGCCAGTAAATATTTACAAGAAAATTGGCTCAATCTACTATTAACGATCGTGATAATCATTGTTGTAATTGCTATTTTATATAAGAAAGTCAAAGCATTCCGTAAAGGAATGCAAACATTCTTGATGAAACTTCCTGTTATAGGAAATATTATAAAGTATAATGAAATGACAATTTTCGCGAAGACATTTGCATCCCTACTTCGAAACAACGTGTTCATTACCGAAAGTATTGATATCTTAAGTAAAATCACAAATAATGA
>JAFUYX010000087.1 GCA_017476885.1 Bacilli bacterium
CAATCGTATCTCCATTTTTAAATTCTTCATATCCTTCAATACTATACTCATCTAATACATAATTCTCTTTAGGAGAAAGATCTATTTTTAACTGATCCCCTGGATAAATCTCATTACTCTCATGAATGGTCCCTATACTAGCAATTTCACTTTGAGTAGTACTCTTTCGATTGACTAAAATTTCTGAACCTTCATCTTTATCATATTTCAAAAAATACGTTCTTAATGAATAATTTGGCACAAAAATGGTACTCTCTCCAATATAGAATAATTCGATATCATCAATGACATTATCTTCTCCTCCATTGATAATGGGAATTGTAATCTTCATATATTTATAGTTTGGGCAATGACGTTCTGTAATTTGCAACTCACTGTTTGTCACCTCTTCACACAACTCATCATTTTCACTACTCGTACTTTCCACCAAAATATTTTCAACATCAATTACAACATCTGTTCCTTGAAGTTCCCACTTCTCATCGCCATACGTAAGTTCCCTATCCGTTAATGAAAGAGTCTTCGATAAAATGTTAACTCCATCTTGAAATTCAAAATAAATTTTTGTATGACTTCCATTCATACTCACGCTTTTCAAGGGCTTACTTGTCAAATCCTGCTGTACACTTCGCATAACAGAAGCTCTTACCACTTGATTTTCTTTGGCGTAAGTAGGATGGGAAGACTCAAACTCTACATCCGTGAGCAACTGAAACAAAAATAACATCACCACTGAAATCAGTGCCACACTAATGATAATCTCTATTAATGTAAAACCTTTATTGTTCATAACCATCCCTCTCACTTAAGCCAAATTTGAATAAAAGCTAATTAACAAAATCAATATTTGAGAAAAAATGAAAACAAGGATCCGTATCATAATTACTTTCACATCGTTCTTTAGGTTCTGGAGAACCACATTTACATCCATTCTGTCTTGCCGTATATTCAATAATAATTCGATAACGAGACGAAGAGTCTTCAACTTCCGAAGAATCCAAGGTATTCAAATAAGCAAATAAATCTTTATTAGAACATAGATCATTAGCAAGACCTTGACACTTTAAAATATTAGTCAAATCATAAGGGAGAACCAAAATCGAAGAAATCCCCAAATCTTCCCATAATTTTGAAAAAAACTTATTTTCTGAACGATACTGATCACCAAAAACATCAGATTGTCCACGATAAATATATTGATAAGGAGTAGTGTTGGTAATTTTACTTGTGACAGTAGATAAATCAAAACTATCAAAATATTGTTTTAAATAATAAGTTTCATAAAGTTTTGCTGTATCATCATAACGAAGCCTCTTATTCTCGTCATTTTTATTCGAAACAAAAAGAGAATACACCAGCATCAATGATGCTAAAAGAATTGCTGTCACAATAATCGTTTCAACAAACACAAAGCCTTTTTTATTCATTGTTTATCATCTACCTTCTAAGTTATTATACTAAAAAAAAAGAAAGAAATCTATGATTTTCCTTTCATCTCATCACCAAATTAATCAATACAGGTGCTAAAATAACCAGCAAAAGAATAGGAATAAAGAAAACAACAGACAAAATACTAATCTTAGTAGGTAACTTAGCAATCTCGCTTTTCACATCGAGCAACCTTTTATCCCTCAAAAAATCCAATTGATTATTTAAAGATTCCTCGATATTATTTCCAAAGATAGAAGCCTGAATAATATTAGAAATGGCATTGTTAATCGTATCACTAGGAATTCTCTCTTTCATTGCAGATAAAGATTCAGAAAAGCTCTTCCCAAGCTTCATCTCATTTAGACTTTTTTCAAATTCCAAAGCCAATTCGCTATCTATGCTATGTGATGTAATTTTAAGAGCGCTCACTAAATTTTTACCACCTTGTAAAGTTAAAGAAAGAACTTCAAAAAAGAAAATAGCTTCATCTTCAAGCCTATGGGCTCGTTTTTTTATCGCGTAATCTAAAAAAAGATACTCACTTCCAAAATGAAGAATTAAAACAACCATAGGTGCCAAAAAATAACCCTTTGCTTGAAATAAGATACAAAATAGAAAAGCAATCCCTTCAACAAGAAATCTCATATTTAGAAAATCAAACACTTGAAATGAACAAGAACTCCCTAAAAGATGAATCTTCTTTTCAATTTTTTTGACACTCTTTTGAGAATAGATTTTTCGAAATATTCGTTTTTTATCCATCAGATTTTCACCTCAAGAACTTTCTTTATAACAATAATATATAAAGTGTACAATAAAAGAATCAATAAACTCAAAATATAGCCAAGAGTTGTGGTAAACATCGGTGTAAAATAATTAGGATTCAATAAATAAATCACGGCAATAAAGAGAAAAGGTAAAACACAAAGAATTCGAAAAACAAAAATAGAAGCAGCCGTTAAACTTTGCATTTCTTGTCTTAATCTTTTCTTTTCATAAAAATTTTTTTCAATACTACCAAACACTTTAACAATATTACCACCGGTTTTATTAAGTAAAGATAAAGATGAAGTGATATACTTAGCATCTTCCAAACGAACTCGATGATAAAAACGATCAAATACCACTTCCATCGATAATCCATAAGTCATATCAAGATAAATCTTTTTAAACTCATCAGAAATAGGTCCATCAAGTTCATTCATAACAATTTCAACTGCTTGCATAATATTACGACCAGATTTAAAGGCATTATTCATCATAATAATCGCCTTTAATAAGTCCTCTTCCACTCTTTTTCTTTTTGCATGATATTCTATCCTCAAGAATAAATCAGGAACAAAGAACCCTACCCCAAAAACAAGTATCAAAGGCACCAATTGAACGATTTTAGATTGAATAATAGACCCAACAAAATAAAGAATACCAAGGAAAAATCCTGTAAAGAACTTCAAACTTACATAATCCATACCAGTATAAAAAGATCGACTCTCATATTGGATATGTTTTTCATATCGTCTTGCATAGTTACTTAAGAATACACTTTTTGATATTTTCTTTGATAAACAACGAATGAACTTCCAAAAAACATCGATGATAATATCAAAAAAGGATTTCTCTGAATCATGAGTAGATAACAAAGCGAACTTTTCAAATCTTTTTTCTAGCGAAGCAATTCTTTTTTGACGTGCAAAATAAACGATCACAAGAAGAAGCAAAAATACCAATAATCCTACAACAGCAATCATTTGCCAAGAATACCTAGTCATGTTCATCCCTCCTTTAGTCAATTATTTTTTTATTTTTGGAAACATAAAATCAATTTCTTGAATTCCTCGAGCCTTAATTTTTTGATATACTTTTGGAACTTTTTGGTCATATAAAATGTATTCCCCATCCACTTCTCCAGTTTCAGTCAATCCATGTTGATGAAAAGCAAAAATCTCATGAAGTTCAATTTCACCATTTTCTAAAGATTCCAGTTCAGAAATAGAAGTAATTTTTCTCTTTCCATCACTCATTCTCTCAATGTTAACCACAAGGTCAATGGCAGAAACAATATACTCTCGAATGGCTTTCATAGGAATATCTAACCCAGACATTAATACCATCGTTTCTAATCGATTTAAAGCATCCTTAGCTCCATTCGCATGCAATGTTGTTAAAGAACCTTCATGCCCGGTATTCATCGCTTGTAACATATCAAAAGCTTCTTTTCCTCTTACTTCTCCTACAATAATTCGATCGGGTCTCATTCGAAGAGCATTAATGACTAAATCTCGAATAGTAACCTCTGTTTCATTATCATAATTAGTAACTCTTGTTTCAAGAGAAATCACATGTTCCTTCTCTAGCCTTAACTCTGCAGCATCTTCTATCGTAATAATTCTCTCATCACTGGGAATAAAACCACTTAAAATATTTAATAAAGTTGTTTTTCCAGAGCCAGTTCCTCCACAAACAACAATATTACACTTTCCTCTAACTGCCGCATCTAAAAACATAGCCATATAAGGAGTCATAGAACCAATTCGAATCATATCCTCCGCACTGGTCATTTCACTCTTAAACTTTCGAATGGTAATAACAGGACCTTTCGTGGACAAAGGAGGAATTACCGCATTAATTCTAGAACCATCTTTTAATCTAGAATCCACCATAGGATTAGTCGCATCAATCGTCCTTCCCGTTGGGGCAATTAATCTCTCAATGGTGCGTATAATATGTTCATCATTAATGAATGAAACAGACTCATCTTTCACCAACTGTCCATCAATTTCAATATAGATTTCTTTAGGACTATTAACCATAATCTCAGTAATATTTTTATCTTCTAATAATTCAGTTAAAGGACCATACCCATTAATTTCATTATCAATCAAATTATAAAGATGACTTCTCTCCAAATTAGATAAATCATAGCCTTCAATTGTTTTATCAATCTCATCATTAATAAATTGATTTAATAATTTATCTTGTGGAACTTCTTGATCAATTAAATTTTCAACAATTTGAGTTCGTAAAGAATCTAAAAGTTCTTTATCTTGAAACATTTCATAATCACTAGTAATAGGAACATGACCTTGTTTCCGTTCAATATTAAAAGCATCAACTAAACTAGTTTTCCTCATTTTCATTCACCTCTTCATGACCAAGTAAATCAATTCCTAAATGAACCATAGTAGTATAATCCTTATTAAAAATATTGAGAGCTTTTTCTTGAAGTGTAACAATTTTACCATTCATAACATAAGAATCCATGTTTTTTAAATAAAATTCAGTTGATACTTCATAATCAATATTTGCTTTTATAATACTTTTCATATCAAACAAGGAAAAATACTTCTTGAAAGGATCTTTGGCAGAATACAAAAGTATTTTATAGTTTTCTTTCCCCAAATCTTTAAAAACTGAAATGATACTCTTAATATTCTTTAAATCCATTGGATCATTATTTACCACAAACAAAACCGTAGAAACAAGATCCAGTAAAACCAAATTAATTTCATTTAAAACATGACTCATATCAACAAGAACCACATCATAATAAACCACTGCTCGCTCCAAGGCCATTTCAACATATTTAGAATCAATCTTAGAGGCCTGTCTTGGATCTTTAGGACAAGCTAAGAAATCAATTTTAGAATCATAACTAGTCACATAATCAAAAAAATCTTTATAACGATTATTATTATAATCATCAACAAAATGATAAATTGTTTTACTTACAGGTTTGTTAAGAGCCAAAGAGACATTCCCACCAGACAAATCCATATCCATAATCAGCACTTTTTTTCCTAAAGACTCATAGATACCGGCAAGATTTAAAGCCATAGTCGTTTTACCGACTCCACCTTTGCCAGAAAAAAAGCCAATACTTTTTCCAAACTTTTTCTTCATGCTAGTCTCCCCTTCTCAATTTTTTTAAGAACAAATTCCCCTTTTTCTTGTATCCCCACATAATGAAGAACCATTTCATAATCTTCAATTCCAATAATACTTCCAAAAATTGAAGATATCTTTTTGTTAATAAGCACTTCCACATCATTTTCATAAGAAACTTGATATTCATTTTCCAAGATTTGATTGAGTTCAAATACTCTTTTTAAACTCTCCACATCTTTCTGATTCAAACACGCCCTCATTCCTTCCTCCATAATGCTTCGATACTCTATTTTCTTTGTATGAACAAGTCCAATATCAACTACTAAAGCAAGAAGTAAAATAAGAATGGGAATTAAAATCACAAAAAGAATTAATGTTTGTCCCTTACGATTCATTTTCAATCACTCGCTTTGCTTCAAGTCGGCAAGGATTTCCTAAGATGATTCCTAAACCAGGAGTAACAATATCAATCTCTTTTTGAACAACAAGGGTTAACGTTTGATCTTCATTCTTTTGAATTTCAAAGTTCAAAGTGCGATCTTGTTTTTTTAATTTTGCAGAAATTTCTTCATAAGATTCATGATGACGATGCATATCTAGAACTTCACTCAGTTCACTTTCTATTTCTGTCTTTGTAAGAATGACTTTTCCGATATCAATAATTCCAAGCAAAAGAAAAATAAAGATTGGTAATAATATGACAAATTCAATTAATGCTTGACCCCTTTTATTCATGCTTGTCACCTCTTAATGATTACCTTCATTTTGCCGTTTTTCGAATTCTTCCTTCGTAATACATGTAGCTTCTCCAAGATTTGTTCCTTCTACATAAACCTTATCTACTAACGAACAAGAAGATTTAGTAATCGCATCTTTCAAAAATCCCCCAAAATAAGAGACTAAGCTAACCGCAATCACACTAATCAACGCAACAATCAAAACATACTCAACAAGTGCCTGACCCCGGTTATTATTCATGTTCCTACACTTCCCTTATTATATATTTATTATAACAAAAAAAAAAGAAGATAACAACCTCTTTTAATCCATATGATGGAACACTGCCATCATATTAAAGAAAAATAACATAATAATTCCTAACTGCATTACTGCCTTATAACGATACATCTCATGAGTAGCCACAATTTTATCAGAAATCCCAACCACAAAACTCTCCTTATATTTAGGAATTTTTCCCTTCAAAGGAAACATATGGGAAACAATTGCATTCTCTTGACGTTCATTTAATTCAAAATAACGTTTTGAATTTTGCAAAGCTATTTTAGGATGTTCTACTAATGTCTTTCTTTTATTAAAATTTATTAATTCGGCATCAAAGTAAAAGTCATGCAATAATCCTGCTCTAGTAATACTCTTATAATCTAAATTCATTGCTTTAGAAAGATTATATGAAGTCTTTGCAACACGAAGACTATGCTCATAACGACTAATTCCATGATGAAGTTCACTCTTTAATTTTATAAACTCAGGATGAGTTAAAATATCTCTAGTAATACTTTCAAACTCTTGTTTATTTTTCTTGCTCATTTCCTAGTCAATCACCTCGTACCTTGTTAGTATATCATATTTCATAAAAAATGCAAATATGTCTTTCATCTTCAAAAAAAGAAATCAAAAATTTTCTGGATGATGAAAACACTGAACGATACTAACTGAAAAAAACATGAATGATTATTCTGGAAATATCCTCATTTAACCCTTAAGTGATAACTTTTTTGAAACTCTCTTTTTCCTCATATTTTCAATTGTAATCTTTGAAGCATAACTTGTTGCCTTGATTAACTCATCATAAATAAAAGTAATTTGTTCAAAAGTCGCCGGTTCCGCATAAGTTGCTTCCACATTTCCTTTTGTAATATTGAATACGATATCCATATCAGGCACTTTTTTTTAAAATTTAAAAACTAACATTTCTGTTAGTAATTTATACCTCTCGAACTTTAAAAGTTTGAATTTCTTATAAATTTGGTGCGAGTGTCGTAGTAATCTACAACTTTCTCACAAAGACGATTGATATTAGATTCAATCTCTAAATTCATTTTAATATAGAAAATAAATAGCAACAAAATTATGCTACTATTTTCTTTTTTTGGTTAAAGTTGGTCCATTTTCAGTATGTGATTTTTGTGTTGTTTGTTGTTTTTCTAGTAATTCATTTTTTAAATTTTCTAATGCTTGTTTTTTGGCTCTAATACTTTGTAAAGTTTTAGCAACTTCTTCTTTTTTATCATCTGAACTATGACTTAAATCTAAATTAGTGTTATTTCGTAGTGCATTTGCAAAACTTTCTTTGTCACCATATTTTTCTATTCCTGCTGAAACGATATTTCTCAACGCCTCAATAACTTTTTTCTTTTGTTCATCTACTGTTAATCTAGAAGCATCCCCAATAACTTTTAAAATTGTCATATTTTCTAATGAATCATCGATTTCGTAAAATATCTCACTTTGTTCTGTTTCAGTCTCAATTTTTATTGAAGAAGCTTTTAATAATCTTATTTCAGCATTTAATGGAATAAGAAGAGCATTTAATCCAGTTGGTTTTTTTTGATATTCTTGCTTTTCTATTTCTGACATTTCTTCTAATACATCCATCACATTTAATTGATCCAATATCAGAGGTCTAGCATTATTATATTGAATTGTTCTTTGAAAAACTAGCATAATGTTAAATATTGGTATTAACATTAATAAAAGTGCATCCTTTGATGCATTTGGATTTAATTGTTTACTTAATTCTGACAATCTTCTTATATCAATTTTATATCCAGCATCAGCAACATCCTTAAACATTCTCAATCCATTTGACATTTCCAAGCCAAAACTTGTAATACTTGTACATAACCATAAAATTAAAAGTCCCATAATAAATTTCTCCTTTGAATTAGGCCATATAATAACACATGTACATATATTTGTCAAAATTTCATTTCTTTGAGTTTAGATTTTTCATAAAAAACCTAAACTCAAATTAATTTTACATTGATTGCAGAACAATAGTTTGATATCATTTTATTAGGAACATTTGATAAGTTGGGTGGAGCCAAACTTCTTGAAAAGAAGGGAGGCGAGAAAATGAACAAGAAGGATTTTTTAATTCTATCTCTAGTAATTATTATCTTCCTTTTACTATTACTGCTATTTATAGTTTTAATATAAAAGAAATCCACCTAACTAAGCATTAGTTTAGGTGGAAACATAAAATTTTTATGGCAACACTCAACATGTGACTATTAAGTGTTCCTTTAATATTGTATGAAGTTTCCTTCATCTATATACAGAATAACATAAAAACGACTTTTTCGCAAGTCGTTTTACTTTTAACTCGAAAAGTTCGAGTTTCCTATCAATCTGGTGCCGCATAACAGAATTGAACTGATCTCTCATGCTTACCATGCATGCGTACTACCACTGTACTAAAGCGGCCTACAAAAATACTATCATATTCTTAAGGAAAAGAAAAGCAAAAACTGCCTACTTGACAGTTTTTATGTATTTTTTATTGTGTAAAGACATAAAATTTGCTATGATAAAGCCAAGAAAGGAGGAGTTTCGAGTTTATGTATCCAACAACAACTAGTTATTATCGTGGAGCTGAAATTGGAGTATGGGGTATTGTGAGTATCATTCTTGCTATTTGTGGAGGAATTGTTCTATACTTTACATTCTTAAGTCCAAAAAATGCGGATAAATATACAGGTTTTACAAAAAAATTATATGATTTTTTATCATTTAGAATTATGTCATTAGAAATGATTCTAAAAATTGCATATTTAATTGCTGCATTATTTATCACATTGAGTTCATTCTCTGTAATTTCAACGAGTTTCATAGCATTCATTCTATATTTATTCATTGGAAATATTTTAATCCGTCTAATGTTTGAAGGTTCTATCTTAATTCTAATGATCTATCGTCGTTTAGGAGATATTCATGATGCTTTAAAAACTCCAACAAAGAAAGCAGAACAAGCAAAAGAAGAAAAATAAGTTCAGAAAATGAACTTATTTTTTTATATAAAAAAATGGAGAATAAAGCACAGTACTAATCCCACCATCGTGGGCAAAATAAACGATAAGAAAGTATAGAACAAACTATTGGTTTCTTTTTTTATAGTAAGCATAGTCGTAGCACAAGGAAAATGACAAATACTCAAGATTAAGAATAAAATTGCCGTAGAAATAGTCCAATGATTTGCAACAAGTAAAGTTTTAAGAGCACTCAAACTACCTACTTCTTCTAATACATTTCCACCACTATAAGCTAAAAACAAAATCGGTAAAACAATTTCATTGGCAGGAAACCCAAATAGAAAAGAAAGAAGAATAGCTCCATCCACTCCCAATAAGACTCCTAATGGATTTAATAAATTTTGGAAACTTTGAAACAAAGAAATTTCCCCTACCTGAAAATGAGTAAAGAAAAATAAAATGTATCCTGCTGGAAAAGCAACCACAATTGCTCTTCCTAATATATGAAGAACTTTTTCTTTCCATGAAAGAAGAATCGTTTTTAGAATCTTAGGTTTTCTAAAAGAAGGGAGTTCTAACACAAACATAGCCTTTTCTTTTTTAAAGAATATAATATTCAAAATATTTGTCACAGCAAGAGTAATCACCACTCCAAAAATTAAAATCAATGTTAAGATACCTGCACTAGAAATAGGATTCTTACTCCCAAAAAACAAAGTAATCATCGCTAGTATCATTGGAAATCTTCCATTACAAGGCATAAACACATTGGTTAAAATACTTAAAAGTTTCATTTTTTTGTTTTCCATAATTCTTGCTCCCACTACTCCTACCGCATTACACCCAAGTCCCATACACATAGTAAGACACTGTTTTCCACAACTACCACATTTCGAAAAAGGCTGATCTAGTTGAAAAGCAATGCGAGGTAAAAAACCAAACTCTTCTAAAATGGAAAATAAAGGAAAAAAAATCATCATAGGAGGTAACATCACAGAGACTACCCAATATAAAGTTCGATATCCTCCATAAAGAAAAGGTTCTAACAGGCCAGAGGGCAAAAACGAGAAAAAAGAAGAAATAGGTTCCTCTAAAGAAGAAAAAATAGAAAACAAAAAATCAGATGGATAATTAGAAAGAGAAATCGTTAAAAATAACAGAACAAACAAAAAGAAAAACATTGTAAGAAAAGAACATAAACGATTATGAAAGAATCCATTCAATACTTGATCTAGTCTTTTTTCTTTTTCTTGACTCCGATCAATAACTCTGTGAGCAATTTCTAAGGAGAGTAAATGATAATCATTTAAAAAATCCATTTTAGAAGGAACAAAATCAAAATGTGAATCAAATCTTTTTTCCAATAATTCTAAAATCGCCTGCATGGGTACCATTTCTTTTTTTCTGTCCAAGTAAGATTGAATTTTTAAATGATGCTGAACTTCATACTTGGAAGAAGAACTACTGGCTAAAACCTTTTTTAACTCTTCAATTCCTTCGCCCTCTTTCGTACTTAGAAAAACGATGGGAATATCAAATATTTTTTTCAAAGCATCTTGATCAATAGAAATATGTCTTAATCTTGCTTCATCCATCAAATTAAGAGCAAGAACAACATTCTTAGTCACATCAAATACTTCAAGTAATAGTGCTAAACTTCTTTCTAAATTGGTTGCATCTGCTACCACAAGAGCAACATCATACTCATGATTCAGCAAATAATCACTCGTTACTTTCTCTTCTTCACTTTCAGGTATTAAAGAATATGTACCAGGTAAATCAGTGATTTCATATTCTACCTGTTCTAAAACATAAGAACTCTTCGCATCTTCCACAGTTTTTCCTGTCCAATTGCCTGTATGTTCATAAGAACCCGTTAAAATATTAAATAGACTACTTTTTCCCACATTTGGATTTCCAACCAAACACACTTTAGTCACTTTCATAGTTTTACCTCAATGTGTTTAGCATCTTCGTTTCTTAAAGCAAACACAGTTCCATAAATCTGATAAGCAACTGGATTTCCCATCATACTAGAATATTTCTTTTGAATGTAAGCATTCTTCACCAATCCTAAATGAGAAACCTTAGCTTGTTTTTTTTCATCTAATAAAATAGCCTCAACTTTCGCTGATTGTCCTTCTTTTAATGAGTCTAAGGATATCCTCATAAAAAAACTCACCTCTCATAGATAATCTATGAAAAATGAGTCCTTCAAGTTCCTTATATTCTCCTGTTTTCACTAATCATTTCCATGTCTATACTAAGTTGTTTAATTCTCTCCATAATTCGACGAGCCTTCATTTTCTCGTCTCCTTTTTCACTCATCAAAAAGTGTTGCTCTAACTCTTCTAAATTTAAATTAGAAGTAAAAAAAGTCGTTAGATTTTGCTCCATACGTGATTGTAAAATCGTAGCTAAAACCTCATCCCTTCCCCATTCGCTAACCTTCTCAGCACCAATATCGTCAATACATAAAAGATCCACACTCTGATAATACTTCATCTTAAAATCATACAGTTCCCAATCGCTTTTTAGTTCTCTTAAAACTTCTGGAAAATACACAATTTCTATCGTTGCATTCTTCTTTTCTTCTAATTCATGAAAAAGTGCACTCACTAAGAAGGTCTTTCCACAGCCAAAATTTCCATGTAAATACAATCCTTTCATTGTTTTAGAAGCATCATAATCATTATAGAAATGAACAATCCAAGAAATCACTTTATTTCTTTTTTTATCGCCCTTATTATCAATATCCTTCATTCTTGCTCTCTCATGAATTTTCTCTTCTGATTCTTTCGCTTTTTTTAGTTCGGCACTTTTTTTAGTATACTTACAAGGAAGATATGTAAAATAAATTCTTCCTTCTTCTTTCTTTGGCATAGATACATGTCCCTTATAAGCATTCTTACATTCAAATAAACCTTTGCATTCCTTACAATGAGAAAGTTCTTCAAGTGTATCTTGTAATTTAGTAGTTCTAGACTTAACCTCTTCCTCACTCCATTTTAACTTAGCAACAAGACGTTCAAAACGCACGTCCTTTAACGCTTCTTGATAATTTTTATCTAACAATTTTTCCTGTTCTTTCGTAATTCCAAATTGCATTTTTTCACCTCCTAGTTTTTAAATTGAGAAAGAAGATTTTCAAGTTCTTGTTCTTCCTCTTCACTCATTTGTTCCTTTTCTATTTTTTCTTCAAACCAAATTGGGGTTGATGTACTAACCTTCTTTGTATTTTCCTTCTGTAGTTTACTTGTATATTTTTTATGTTCTTTTTCGGCTACTGCCATCGCATCTTTTGCAGTCTCAATCCCAAGTCTTTTCCATTGACCAGCAATCGTTTCGACAAAAGATTGATTCAATTTATTATTATTTTTTCTTAACACATAATCAACCAAGACATTAACAACCGCCGGTTTTAATTCAACATCAACAAGCAAATACTCCAGTAGTTTTAAATCTCTACTAGTCGGAGTTCCTCCTTTATATTTGGAACGTAAAAAATCATATGGAGTCGTGGTTTCAAACACTTCAATAATTCTTCCCCTTTTACTCATGTCTCCTTCAGGGCTCTTCAAATACTCAGGTTGAGTCCGATACACTAAAGTTGGTAATTTTCCATGATTATTATATTGATAATACTTCCTCGTTTGAATTCGCAAGTGATCTTTATCAATATAACCTTTTTCATTTAAAGAAAGACGAATCATTTCACACATCTTCAACGTATCTAAATTATAAGCAAAAGCCAGATTATTAATCAAGTCTTTCATCCGTTTATTTAAAGCTTTCTCATGTAAAACCCCCTTTGGTAAACTAGAGATTAACAAATCAAAATCAATTTGATCTTGCATCTCAAGAGGTCTTGTATCCCGACCTACAGCCTCAAACATCGCTGCATTATTACTACTTTTATAAACAGAATCAAACTGTGCAGTGATATCTTCATACTCTTTTAAAGAAAACGAAATAGGACTAAACTCTTGCTTTAATAAATTATACTCCGTAGAACCAATGTTATTGTATAAAACTACATTAAAAATAGGATTAGCAAAAAATTCTTTTGGTGTTAAAGGAGAATAAAGTTCATAAACATAACTATTAATTTCTCCTGCTTGATAGTAAGTTCTCAATAGTCCCATTGCCTCTAAAGATTTTCTAGATAGTTTAATATCTTCTAACCCACTTTTTAAAATCGTCATCAAATGATGATGCGTATAATCCACACTAATCAACGTATACCGATCTAAATCTCTCCATAAAGTAAGATAAAGACTTACGGCATTTTGCCCTATAATAGGTTCATATAAACTAACTAATAGTTTTCGATCGTATTCGGTTAAGATGGTTTTATTGACAACAACATATTTATCAGCTGGAAGTAATGTAATCATAAGAAAACCACCTTTCATTTGTATCTCTATTATATACTAACAAAAAAAAGAACTCAAGATAACTCTTGAAATTCTATTCTAAAGAAAATACATAAGGATTGGTACTACTTCCATTTCCTTCTGAAATTGTGATAGAGGGTATCAGAAACAAGGCCGGCCGGACACCATCGTCAAGGCTAGCACGGCCGTCGTAGACATTCCCGTCCGAACCCACTCCGAACACACGGTAAGCATTGGAGGAAAGCACATCCGGCGACAGGGTCCATTGATATGTTGAAGAATATTTAAACAACCAGTCATTTTTGTAACATTTATAATAATCATGAAGATTGGTATTTGCAAGGCAACTCTCTCTTGCTTCGCCTCCTACAGCGTACCCATAATCACTTGGGTACATAAGTCCTACATATCCTTCCCACGTTGTCGTTCTTTCTACAGTATCATTACAATAATTTCCAGAAGTACAGATTTTTCCTATATTATTACTTCTTTCGTATTCATAGAATTTCTTAGCTAGTCCGAGTCCATTTCCTCTTGTGTTAACATCATTACTTCCTTGACTTCCTAAGTTCCATGTATGATTATCTATCATATCCTTGGCAGCCTCTGTTAATCCAGTAGTACTAAAATCACAGGTAGTATAACCATTTTTACCAAATTTATAGCAATTTCCTGAACTACGATTCCAGTACAAACTATTATTGACATAAGTACCTGAAATTGTATTTCCTGAATCATCTTCAGCTAGATTAGTCTCGTACCATGGGTTCAGTAATTTCATTAAGTCAGCTCCAGTGTACTCTCCTGACTCACCCCATTGATTGATTCCGTATCCGCCATTTACACTTGTTGCACTAGTATCCCATGAATACTCTCCTATGAATTCATTTCTGATAAGTTTGATTTGATTATCAAACACTCCAATGATTCTCCAACCAGCTTCTTCTCCATTAAATGTGACATAATTACAAGGATTTTTACCTACATATCTTAGGTTGCCAAAATCGTCATACGCTAGAGTTTTGGTACATCCAGATTCATCTGTTCCATTGTCAATGACTGCTGTTGATGTTGGGTCTGCATCAGGTACTAAACCTAGTATAGTTTCAGCTGCAGTTGGATTCTTTTTCTTAGCTACATTAGATACATACACACTGGCTTCAAATGTTTTGTTCTTATCTGCAATGGTGTCATTCTCATCCATCCATAAGTATAGAATATAGGTTACACTTTCTCCGTCATTTCCGCCATTTATCGTTGCCCCTTTTAAAAATCCTGTTGCCACAATCAAAGATTCATCGATAGATGAGGCATTAGAGAATGCTGATAAATCAGTGTTGACATCTGTAACCGTACCTAGATTAATTCCTGAAGTTGGTTTTGTCTCAGTACTTTTATAAATTGCATATTTAATCTTATCTTTGGTTAATGTATTACTCTTTAAAGGATTAATGGTAACTGCATACTTACTATCGGTAGTACAAGTATTTCTTACGGTAAAAGAATAATACACACCTCCGTTTAAGGCTTTGGTATCACTCATCGGATATGTATTATTTAAACTGATAGGTCCTTGATTCTCTGCAAAATCAATAGAGTAACATCCTACTTCCGCGATATTCTCTCCACTTTCATATCTTGCTATCCAAAGAGCATAACTTTGTAATGTCATAAAACATATTCCCATAGCGACCACGATTAAGGCTAACATAACTTTATATTTCAATTTCATGAATAATCACCTCTACTATACAAAGTATATCAAAAAAACACTAAAACCTCAAGATAAGTTTTAGTGTTTCGTTAGTTTTCTAATATGTAATTTGGCTTGAACTCGATTAGTCACTAACGCTCTTCTTAAAAGGAGTAATTGTATTCTTTCAAGCAAACGCATTCTTGCCATAGAATAATCCTTTCCGTTCAATACAGGAAGGTACAATAAATTCTCTTGAATCCACTTTTGAATGTGCTCTAAATGATTAGTAAAGAATGAATACATCAAAGTACCATCTGAAAAAGAAACTCGATTTGTAAAATCCGGAAATGGATTTTGCATATCATTAAGATACTCTAGTAGTTCAACCATCTTTTTAGAAAATAATATTTCATCATATTTCATGAGTCATTCCCCCTTTTTGATACCTACTATTATACACAAAAAAAGAAAAAAAGAAAGTCTAAACGACTTTCATCAAATTTCGAATATTTTTAATCACTTTTTTTTCTATTCTAGAAATATAACTTTGAGAAATTCCAAGCATATCCGCTACTTCTTTTTGAGTATAACTTTCTGTATTATTAAGACCATATCTCAAAATCATAATTTGTCTTTCTCTTCCTTGCAATTTATTAATCTCTCTAGCAATGTATTTTCTCTCCTGACTTTTCTCAAACTCATCACTTACTAAATCACTATCGGTTCCTAAAACATCCTCTAAATGAAGTTCATTTCCCTCATTATCATAATTTAGACTATCTTCTAAAGAAATCTCTTGTTTTCTTTTCTTATTTTTTCGAATATACATAAGTATCTCATTTGCGATACATCTTGAAGCATAGGTAGCAAATTTAATATTCTTATCCATTTTATAAGTTTCAATTCCTTTTATAAGACCAATAGAACCAATACTAATCAAATCTTCCATATCATAACCAGTACTTTCATATTTCTTAGCTAAAAATACTACCAATCTTAAATTATGTTCAATCAGTCGATTCCTAGATGCCTCATCTCCCTGCTTTGCTTTCACAAAACAATTAAACTCCTCCTCTTTGGATAGTGGAGGAGGTAAAACATCACTCTTCCCTATATAAAAACAACCATTATATTTTTGAAAAATCCATTGAAGAATCTTTTGTATCATATCATTTCCTCCAAACAAGTTTCATGTAATACACATTCAATTCCATCTTCTAATAACAAATCATGACTAATTCCCACTAAATAATTAGTAAATCTTTTACCTAAAATCTCTAAATAAGAAATTTTAATGCAAGAAAGCAACCCATGATGATTTAAACTATGGTAAGGAACATAATAAGGATTATAATCCCAAGTTTTAGGAATCTCTTTTTCACTCACTAGGATAATCTTCTTTTTGGTAATAACATCCTCTAGATGATTTCCCGTATCAATAAAGCCGACAAGCTCTACAGATTGATTTTCACGAAAGCAAATCGTCACTGGAACGACTTGTTGCTTCTGTTTCATTTTTCGTTGTTCTAAAACATATTGAGTCAACAGAAAAGGAGATAAGAAAACAAAGAACAAAAAAGACAATTTAATTTCATGATAACTAAAGGCAAGACCTGAGTGATTTTCACTCAAAGTTAACAAAAAGAAATATAAAAATCCTCCTAAAACCATAGAAGACATCAAAAGATAAAGAAAATTCTCAAAAAAATATTTTCGATCCTTGATTCCAAAAGCAATCAAACACAGAAGCATTCCTAAAACAATTTTTAAAAGAAACAACCAAAAAGTATCAAAAGACAAAAATAGAATAAAAGTAGTCAGAGCCCCAATGAAAGAGGCAAAAAGAATTCTTTTCAATTTGATATACCTTTTTAAAGCATTATTAACAGTCAGTAAGAGATGAAAATCAAAAAACAGATTTAAAAAGAATAAAAGATCGACATAAATAATCATTCTGATCACCAAACAAAGTATACTAAATAAAAGAAAAAAAAGATGTCGAAAAGACATCCTAAATCACTATTTTAATTCAAAAGGTTTTATAATTGCAGTAATTCTATTACATCCATCTACATCATTATATTCTTCGCAACGATACTCTACATCATAACCATAGACATTTTTTACAACAGAACCAAAA
Source organism: Bacilli bacterium (assembly GCA_017476885.1). Classification (GTDB taxonomy): domain Bacteria; phylum Bacillota_I; class Bacilli_A; order RF39; family UBA660; genus Ventrenecus. The sequence continues at coordinate 17,542 of JAFUYX010000087.1, forward strand.
TTAGATTTTAATTCTTCTTCTGATAAAGCATTCATTAGAACACTCTTATCAATTAAACTAGCATTAACTGCTGGAGCATTTGTGTCTGAAGGAAGAATCGTTTGAATTTTATCAATAGTTTTATCCAAATCACGAATCTTATCAAAATAAAAATATCCTCCCAAAATAATCACAATAATTAATAATGCAACCATCCCTATTTTGTAATTCTCTTCTCTACTATCATTTTTCTTATTTTTCATTTTACCAACCACTTTCTACCATAAATAAAGTATAACACAACTTTAAAAGAATGCAAATATTTTTATAAAATTTTTCATAAAAAAAGTAGCCACACTACTTTTTTACACTTTCAATTGTTTGAAGTTCAAATCGGTATTTCTGAGTCACTTCTGGATATTTTTCATGATCCACTTCACTTAAAAACAAATCTTTGGGCCTTATCCAGAGTCCACCATCTCCATAAAGTTTCCGATATACTACACACTCTTCCATAGTTTCAGTGTAAACTCCAACCTCTTCAACAAGGTAGTAATCCCCTTTAAAATGTTTATAAATTCCGTGTATTTTTAATGAATTCATTAATAATTTTTGCTTCTTAAGAAAGAAGGAATATCATAATCAGAAGTATCTTCTAAAGAAGGTTTTCTTCTTGGAAGTTCATCTTCCTTCTCTACTTCTTCCTTTTCTTCTTTTCCATCAAATCCAGTCGCGATAACCGTAACAATAACCTCATCTGTTAAATTTGAATTTGGGATAGCTCCAAATATGATATTGATATCTGAATTAGCGGCTTCTCTTACGGTTTCTACAGCATCTTCAATTTCAAATAACGTTAAACTATCTCCACCAGTAATATTGATGATGGCATCCGTAGCTCCATCAATTGTAGTTTCAAGTAAAGCCGAAGACACCGCTTGTCTTGCCGCCTCTACAGCACGATTTTCACCAATTCCCATACCAATTCCAATGAGAGCAGTACCACTTTTTTCCATAACTGTTTTAATATCTGCAAAATCCAAGTTAACAATTCCTGTAACAGCAATTAAATCACTAATGGATTGAACCCCTCTATGTAAAACATTATCGACTTCTTTAAATGCTTCTTTAAATGTAGTGGTTTTATCAATAATCTCTCTTAAACGATCATTTGGAATGATAATTAGAGTATCTACATGCTTCTTTAGTTCTTCTAAACCAACTAATGCATGTTCCATTCTTCTTTTTCCTTCAAAGCGGAAAGGCTTAGTAACAATACCTACGGTTAAAGCCCCAGATTCTTGAGCAATTTCTGCAATGATTGGAGCAGCACCAGTGCCCGTTCCACCACCAAGTCCACAGGCAACAAAAACCATATCAGCACCTTTCACGGCTTCTTCAATTTCTTTTTTAGATTCTAAAGCGGCTTCTCTTCCTACTTCTGGATTAGAACCAGCTCCTCTTCCTCCAGTGATATTAGCCCCAATTTGAATTTTATTTTGAGATTTACTAGCTTTCAACGCTTGTAAATCAGTATTGACAACATAAAATTCAACCCCTTGAGCGCCTTCTTCAATCATTCTATTGACAGCATTACTACCGCCACCACCTACACCAAAAACTTTAATCTTGGCAATCGGATCAATTCTTAAATTCTCATCCATATTAATTCCTCCTTAATTATCAAAAAAGTAACCAAATAATCTTCCTAAAATAGAATTATCTTCTTCATTACTCTTTGACGATATTCTACATATACTTTCGATTTCTTCATCACTAAAAATGGAAAATTCCTGTTTTCTCATTTGTAACTTTTCATGAAAAAACTTAATAAATCCAACACTTGGAGAGTAAATGTTGCTACGAACACCAAGTTCTCTTACACTTGCAACTTTTGCGTTGTGTCCAAATACTTCCTCTAATGTTAAGGTAAAATTCTGCATTTCGCTTACTCCACCTGTTATCATTATATAATGAATTTCTTTTTTTGTTAAGAGATTTATTTCTTTTTTTGCCAGTTTTAAGATTTCTTCTAATCGCGAAGAAGAAATTTCAGTTGCTTCATATGCATTTATGACCACTTCTTCACCAGAAATACTCGTATAACTTTTTTTATCACTAGCAAGCACTCCTCTAGTATGAGCAGAACACAAATTTTCTAAAACATCAGAAGCATCCTTTTTTGTAATTTTATACATATAACATAAATCTGCAATCATATTTTTAGAACCCATGTCAAACTTTGTCGTATTTGTTAATAATCCTTTATTAAAAATAGACACTTCCGTTTTTTGATATCCAATATTAATCATAGCACCCACACTAGAATCCATGTGAGAATTTCTACATTCATAATAATCCCCAATACTACCAAGTGTAAAATCAATAACTTCGACCCCAATACTGTCCAAACACTTTACAAGAGGAAGGGCATTCTCTCTTGGAATCGTCGTCACTAAAGTTTTAACCAATAGTTCATTTGCCTCAAGCCCAATAGGATCATCGACATTTCTTTCATCATCAATTCGATATGCTGTAGGCATAAGACTAACAATTTCCCTTTGCTCATCAATTTTATTGTAAGTGCTCCCTTGCAAAGCATGAATCAAATCACTCGTTTTAATAAGATGCTCATCATTGGTAATTGTTGTTTTACCTTCGCTTAAAAAGAACTCTGCCTCATCATTTGGAACAATTAAAAGAACCTGTTTAATAGAAATACCAAGCATACTTTCACATTTTGAAAATACTTCTTTAAGTTTTTCTATCAAAACAGAAGAATCCACCACAGCCCCCTTCTTAACCCCAGCAGAAGAAACGCAAGAAGAAGATAAAATCTTCACTTGATTATTTTTTAATGTCTCTCCAACAACAAGTTTAATGAAACGTGACCCCACATCTAAACTTGCCATGATATTCCGCATAGTATCACCTTATCTTATAAAGTAATTATACAGAAAACCCTTTAAAAATACAATACACAATTTAAATGTTTCCAAAAAATAAAAAAGAAATTACAATTTGTAATCTCTTTAACGACAACAACGATTTTGATACACATTTTCTACTTCATCTACTTCAGAATAAGAATACATTGGTGTGTATGTATGATTATAAATATGATGGTTCACCACTGTAGTATGCATAGGAATAATATGAGGAACCCTATAATTCAATACTCTATGACATACTTGATTTTGAGGACATTCACAAATTGGAGGACATACAGACTCACAACTAGGAGGACAAGAAGGCATGCAATTACATCCATCCATCGTATTATATCCTGAAGATTCTTGATAATTCATTTCAAAATAATCTCTTTCTCTTCCTTCATTTTTCATCATCACAATTCAATCCTTTCTAAAGTATCCTATGCAAAAAAGAACCCAGTGTTTAGGCTCTTTTATCAATTATTAGAATGGCATTTTAAAATTTCCATTATTCAGCATTTTCATCATCTTTTTCATTTCTTCGAATTGTTGTAATAAACGATTGATTTCTTCCACAGGTCTTCCACACCCTTTTGAAATTCTTTGCTTTCTAGAAGCCTTTAAAACCTCAGGATGTTTTCTTTCATATGGCGTCATCGAAAGAATAATTGCTTCCACATGAGCCATCTGTTTAGGATCAACTTCAATATGATTTAATCCCATTTTTCTCGCTTGAGGAAGTAGTTTAATAATATTTTCCAAAGGACCAAGTTTTTTAATCTGTTTCAAATTAGTTAAGAAATCTTCCAAATCATATTTTCCACTTTGCATTTTTTTAGCTTGATCTTTGGCTTCCTCTTCTGAGATAATATCTTCAACTTTTTCAGCAATGCCCATGATATCTCCCATATCTAAGATACGTTCAGCCATTCTTTCTGGATAGAAAGGAGATAACCCATCAAGTTTTTCACTATCTCCCACAAACTTAATAGGAACATGAGTAATATGACGAACAGAAAGGGCTACTCCACCTTTTGTATTTCCATCTAGCTTTGTTAAAATACAACCAGTCAAACTTAACTGATCATGAAACCCATTAATAACATTAATGGCATCTTGTCCCATCATTGCATCAATGACAAGCAACTCTTCATGAGGATGAAACTTCTCTTCAATATCTTTTAACTCTTGCATTAATGCTTCATCAATTTGTAAACGTCCAGCCGTATCAATAATGACATAGTCATTTTTATTCTCTTTGGCATAGACAAGAGCATGTTCAATAATTTCTAAAACACTTTTTTTACCTTCTTCATAAGCAGGGATATCTAAAGACTTTCCTAACGTTTTTAATTGCTCAATAGCAGCAGGACGATAGATATCACACGCTACAAGCAATGGATGTTTGGATTGCTTTTTTCTGAGATAATTAGCAAGCTTTCCAGCCGTTGTAGTTTTACCACTTCCTTGCAATCCAACAAGCATTAATAAAGTCGGATTATACTTTGTTTCAAGTTCCACAGCATCTTTTCCGAGTAAAGCAATTAATTCATCTTTTACAAGTTTAATAAACAACTCATCGGGCTTTAAATTCTTTCCAACTTCTAACCCTAATGCTTTTTCTTTAACACTAGAAACAAACTCTTTTACAACTTGATAATTCACATCGGCTTCCAAAAGAGCCATTCTTATCTCTCTCATGGCATCATTAATATTTTCTTCCGTAATTTTACCCATACCTCTGATATTTTTAATCGCACCACTTAAACGATCTCCTAAGTATTCAAACATAATGTATTCCTCATTTCTCTACTCTATTATACAAAACTTTTTAAAAAAAGAAAAGAATTCTAGAAGAATCCTCAGGAAAGATACTTTAAAATCACTTGATATTCTTTTATTAATCTTTCCAATGAATACGATGCATTGGCTGAAGACGTAGAAGGAAGAGGAATATCATTTATTTTATAAAGGGGATACAAATATTTCTGATAAATCTCATGAGCCTTTTTTCCTGTTGTAATAATGGCTTTAATCTCTGCCTTATTTAGAATAATAGATAAATCTTGAACTTTAATACTTGTAATCGAACTATCACTAGAGCCTTGGATTTCACAAGAAGAAATCGTGTCCCAAAGAGCGAGATGATGTCTAAGGCAAAACTCTTTTTTATCTTCAATTTTTTCTTGAAAAACCCCCTCCAATACTTTCCAAAAACGATTCTGAGGATGCATATAATAAAAATGAAATTCTCTCGATTTTACACTTGGTAAACTCCCTAAAATCAGTACTTTACTTTGTTCATCAAAAACAGGAGCTAATTCATGGTAAACTCTCATATTCATAGAAAAAGAAGAATTACTTCTTCTCCATAGTTTCACTTAGAACTGTAGCAAAAGAGGCTACTTGACTCATATCAGCAGGTAAAATAATCTTTGTAGATTGTCCATCTGCCACTTTAGATAACGTCTCATAAGATTTTAATTGCAAAACACTAGAATCCACTTTGGCCTCTTTTAAAAGTTTTAAACCTTCCGCTTCAGCCGTTTTTAATTTTAACAACGCTTCAGCCTCTCCCTCAGCTCTTTTAATTCTTGCTTCTTTATCAGCCTCTGCTCTTAAGATAGCGCTTTCTTTTTCACCTTCAGCAATTAAAATACTAGATTTTTTCTCTCCTTCTGCTTGAAGAATCTTTTCTCTTCTTTCTCTTTCTGCACGCATTTGCTTTTCCATGGCATCTTGAATATCCCTTGGAGGTAAAATGTTTTTGACTTCTACACGATTTACTTTAATTCCCCATGGGTCAGTTGCCTCATCTAAAATGGAACGCATCTTTGTATTAATAATATCACGAGAGGTTAAGGTTTGATCCAACTCTAAATCTCCAATGATATTTCTTAGAGTAGTTGCCGTTAAAGACTCAATTGCAGAGATAGGATACTCTACTCCATAAGTATATAACTTAGGATCAGTAATTTGAAAATACACTACCGTATCAATTTGCATGGTAACATTATCCTTAGTAATCACAGGTTGAGGGTCAAAATCACGAACCATTTCTTTTAAAACAACCATATTTGAAATACGATCAATAAATGGTATTTTAAAATGAACTCCATTATGCCAAATCGTGTAGAATGAACCAAGTCTTTCAATCACATAAGCTTTTGACTGAGGTACAATCTTAATACAAGGGATTACAATAATACAAATTAATATTAACAATACTACAAAAAATTCCATTATTTATTCACTCCTTTTTCTTTGGATTTATTCTTGTTAGAAGAACTCTTCTTAGATTGTTTTTTCTTCTTAGAAGAAGAATTCTTTGGCTTAGAACTCTCATTTTTCATTGGAGTCTTTTTTGCTTCTTCTACTACAGGAGACTCTAACTCTGTTGAAATAGGACTCTCTTCTAACTCTATTTTCTCCTTTTCTAGAGATGGATTCTCTTCTTGAGTTTCAGGTGAATCTAGTACTGGTTCTACGATGGATTCTTCTACGAAAGGAGTCTTAGTTGCATCTTCATTACTCTTTATTTCTTCCTCTGTTAAAGGAGCCTCAATTTCTTGAGGAAGTAGAGTCTCCTCCGGTTCATTTCGAACTACATTTAGTTTAACCCCTTCCATTTTTTCCACTAAAATCATCGTATCTACTGCAAGTTCTTCAGAAGAGGTCGCACTCCAAAGCTTTCCATCTACTTTGACTTCTCCTATTCTTCCCGGTTTAATTTCTTCGGTCACAATTCCTGGCATGCCAATGACTCGTTCTAAATTGAGTTTCTCTAAATCTTTATTCATCAGTTTATCTAGCAACGGCTTCGTGCAAATCATAAGAATTATACCTACCACTACAAAAAACCCAAATTGCCATGCTAAACTATCTACAAACAAAGATAAGATTAAAGCTAGTATTCCACTGGCAATAAACCAAACAGAAACTAAATTCACCGTTGCAAATTCTAAAATCGTTAGTAAAATAACCACCATTAACCACATAGCCCAATAATTCATGAATATACCTCTTTTCTTAACCTTATTATACAAAGATTATGCTAGAGTTTCAAGAATTATCCAAGTTAAAAGAACCTACTTACATAGATTCTTTTAACTTAGAGATTTCATTTATAGATAAACCTGTTGTTTTAGCGATTGTCTGTAGACCTAAATTTTCAGCAAGTAAATTCTTGGCTATTTCCAATGCTTTTTCTTTAGAACCTTGTTCAATGCCTTGTTCAAGGCCAGCGTTAAAATAACTTTGTTCATCAATTTCTTTTCTTTTTTCATAAACAAATTGATCGAGTCCATCCATAAATTCATCGACGTCTTTTTTCACTTGTTCCATGATTTCATCTCCCTTGTAAAGATTACTTAATACTTCTTCGTTCGAATTTACAAAAAAATATAAGCACTTCTCTAATGAATGTTCTTCACTGACAAGTTCATTATAACTGATTTCATCTAAAAATGGAAGGTTAATATCATAGATAACAGGCATTTCTTCTAACTCTTCTAATAAGTCGTTTTCTAAAGTGCTACTTCTATAGATAAATTTCTTTTTCTTAAATCTTTGATATCCGTCTAACTGAATTAGAATAGGCCTTTTGTACTTCTTATAATCACTTTTAAAACGAATACCTTTTAACATCAAAGAGGCTGTATATAAAGCGTTTTTGACTAGTCCATCTTTATATTTGTTATAGTTGATTTCAATATCAATCCAATCGTTATTTAAAGAATAAACTAGGTCCGCTTCGTGATTGACGTTTGTCTTGAAATTTGCTAGTAGATTTGGATTAGGAACTATGTTTTTTTTCACATCTTCAAAAGGAATATCTAGAACTTTACTGATAATTAAAGAAGCATAAGATAAGGAACTTGGAAAACTACTAAATACTTTTCTAGCTACCTCATCTCTTAAGAAGACCTTTTCTTCTTTTTCAAGAGTATCAATCATAGATTTCACCCCCTTTCTTAAGTTTGCTATGCTAGCACAAAAAGAGGGTGAAATATGTCGAATTATGAGGAAACATAAAAAAAGTATCTATATAACCTATAAATACTTTTAAAAATATTAATTTTTTTGAATATCTAAGAATACCTCTTCCCCATTTAAGTCATACTTATTCTCAAGATTGTCTTTTAATGTCATCTCGGTAGCTAAGGTTTCTTCCATAATATAATCTTTAAATAGTTCTAAGGCTTTCTTAAATTTTTCCGTACCAGAGTAAAACAAAGCAATTCGATCTACGACATTGAAATCCATCGATTTTCTTAAATTTTGAACTTTACTTACTAGTTCTCTTGCAAGTCCTTCTAAGATTAATTCTTCATCACGGTTTGTATCTAAGATAACAAAGTTTCTTCCTTCCATTGTAACATTAAAGCCTTCTCTAGATTCTACCCTGATATCTACCATTTCAGGAGTGATTTCTAAATCCTCACCATCAAAAGATACTATAATACTATCTCCCTTTTCTAAAGCCTCGATTTGTTCTACAGACAAACTTTCAAGTAAAGTTTGATATTGTCTCATCTTAGCACCAAACATCTTACCAACTACTTTAAAATTGGGTTTTACAGTAAAGTTCATATATTCAGATAAATTAGCAATAAACTCTACATTCTTTACATTTAATTCTTCCTGAATTAAAGAAACGAGATTATCTATAGTACTTTTTACTTTACCATCTAAATATAGAGTTCTTAATGGTTCACGCACCTTTATCTTTACTTCTTCTCTAGCGTTTCTTCCTAAAGTAATGATAGTTCTTACTAAATCCATCTTCTCTTCTAAATCATCATGAATATACTTCGATTCATAGGTTGGATAATTGGCCAAATGAACAGAATCTTCTCCCGTTAATTTTTGATACATTTCTTCCGTGACAAATGGAATAATTGGCGCACATAGTTTACACAATCCAGTTAATACTTCATAAGTAGTGATATAAACTGATTTCTTAGAATCATTTAGTTCACTCGCCCAGAAGCGATCTCGATTTCTTCGAATATACCAATTAGACAAATCTTCTGAAACAAAATTCGTTAAATTTTTAACAACAACATGCAAGTCAAAAGCATCAAACCCTGCGCGTACCTCTTTAACAAGTTTGTGATACTTAGAAATTAACCACTGATCAATTTCTTCTCGATCTTCAATCTTAATAGTGCACTGATTGATATCAATCCCATCAATATTGGCATAAGTTTGAAAGAAACTATAAGTATTTTTTAATGGATTAAAGAACTTCGAATAAACCTCTTTTAACCCATCTTCATCAAACTTTAAAGGAGTCCAAACAGGAGATACATAAGGAATATAGAAACGGATCACATCACTACCATATTTTTCCATCAAACTAAATGGTTCAATTGCATTTCCCTTACTCTTATGCATTTTTTGTCCATTTTTATCAAGTAGTAACTCATTAACTAAAACATTCTTATAAGGACTATGACCGGTTACAAACACACCTAAAACTAGTAATGAATAGAACCATCCTCTAGTCTGATCAATTCCTTCACAAATAAAGTCTGCTGGATATTGGGAGTCCCATAACTCTTTGTTTTCAAATGGATAATGATATTGAGCAAAAGGCATCGCTCCTGAATCAAACCAACAATCAATTACTTCTTCTACTCTGTTCATGACCTTGCCACACTTTGGACAAGTAAGATGAATATCATCTACAAAAGGTCTGTGTAAATCTAACGTTTTTATATCAAGATCTTCTACTGCTTTTTCTTTCAATTCATTTCTTGAGCCAATCATCTCTTCATGACCACATTCACATACCCACAAAGGAAGAGGACAACCCCAGTACCTATTTCTAGAAATAGCCCAGTCATTCATATTTTCTAGCCAATTGCCAAAACGTTTTTCCCCTACAAAAGAAGGATACCAATTCACTTTCTGATTCTCTTCAATAATTTGATCTTTTAACTTGGTTACTTCAAGATAATAACTAGGTCTAGAATAATATACTAAAGGACTATGACATCTCCAACAATGAGGATACTCATGTTCCATTTTTTGCTTTTTAAATAACTTATCATTTTCTTTTAACCATTGAATAACTTCTAAATCAGCCTCAAATACGAGCATTCCCTTCCAAGGACCATCACTGTAACATCCATCTTCTCCAACAGGATTAAAATACGCTAGTTTGTAATTCTTACCAACTTTAGCATCATCTTCTCCAAATGCTGGAGCAATGTGTACTATTCCAGTTCCATCTGTTGTAGTGACATAACTATCACAGGTTACAATAAAGCCATTTTCACTTTCTTTTTTAGATAGGAAAGGCATCAACTGTTCATACTCAACATTTTCTAGTTCTTTTCCTTTAAATGTATCTATAATCTCAATATCTTCTCCTAAAACAGCAGTTGCTAAATCTTTAGCGAGGATAAAAGTATAGTCTTTTGATTTAACACGTGCGTAATCCACTTCAGGATTAACACATAAGGCAATATTAGAAATCAAAGTCCAAGGAGTCGTGGTCCAAACAAGGAAATACTCATCCTTATCTTTTCGTTTAAAAGGAACATAAACCGTATTAGCAGTCACGGTTTCATATCCTTGAGCAACCTCGTGAGACGCAAGTCCAGTTCCACATCTAGGACACCAAGGAACAATTTTCACTCCTTGATAGAATAATCCCTCATCAAAGAATTTCTTCAAAATCCACCATTCTGTCTCAATATAGTTATTGTCATAGGTAATATATGGATGTTCTAGATCAATGAATTGTCCCATTTCATTAGTAAGTCTGTTAAATGCATCCACGTTTTTCCAAACAGATTCTCTACACTTTTGATTGAATGCCTCAATTCCATAAGCCTCGATATCTTTCTTTCCAGAAAAACCTAGTTCCTTTTCTACCTGTACTTCTACTGGAAGACCATGCGTATCCCAACCAACTTTCCTTAAAACCTTAAATTGATCCATCGTTTTGTATTTACCAAACGTATCTTTCAAAAACTTCGCAACCATATGATGAAGTCCAGGATTTCCGTTAGCTGTAGCTGGTCCATCATAAAAAACCCAAGAATCACAATTTTCTCTATTTTCAATAGTTTTTTCTAAAATATGTTTCTTTTGCCAACCTTCCAAAATTGATTTTTCTACTTCACTGGTACTTCTCTTATCCAGTTCTTCAAATTTTTTCATAAACATCACCTTTCTTAAAAATAAAAAGAATGATACCAAAGGAGTCTAGAAAGTAGACGGTACCATCCTTATTTTTACTTAATTATCTGTATCGTAGACCTACGTCAAAAACCCTTTGAAGTGATACTCTATATATTCTCCTATCTTGATTTCACCAAACACAAGATTCTCTTTTCCAGTGCCCTATATAAAACATGTCTTCTTTTTTGAATGCACATATATTATAGAAAAGAAACATGAAAAAGTCAAACACTTTAATTCATCACTCTTTTAAACATTCGATCTAAATCATAATTCGAAAACTTCATAATACTAGGACGTCCATGTGCACAATTATAAGGATTATCACACAAAAATAATTCATCAAGTAATTCCTTCATTGCTTCCATAGATAAATCTTGATTCGCCTTAATACTCATCTTACAAGCCGTAGTTTGAATAAAATGTTCTTGAAATTTAAGTTGATCAAATCTAGACTCATCATGAACAATCATATCCATCATCTTGCGAATCGTTTCCTCTTCATATCCAGTAGCAATCCAAGTTGGATGAGCCTTAATAATCACCGTATTAACACCAAATTCTTCTAATTCAAATCCCAAAGACTCCAAATATCCAAAATGGTCTTTTAAAGTTAAAAATTCACTAGAAGAAAATTCTATCGTAATAGGAATAAGCATCCTTGTCTGAAATATTTGTTTTTCAGCAATGGCTTTCTTCACTTTTTCATAATTAATTCTCTCTGCAACCGCATGTTGATCCAATAAATACATCCCACTTTCATCTTCTGCAACAATAAAAGTCCGATGAATTTGACATAGAGGAGTCAAATGAAGTCGTTTAATCTCAGGATTTATCTCTACTTCTTCTTCAAAAGGAAGTTCAACTTTTTCCTCTGCATGAAAATCAAATTCTTCCTGAACACTAGAGAAAGAACTCACGATACTCTCTTCCTCTTCTGCAATCTTATCTTCTATAATGCTTTGTTTAACATCCGAATTTGAAGAAAGACGAAGACTGGCATCTGGAATCAATAAACTTTGATGTAAAGTATCTTTTAACGTATTAAGAATTAAGGCATATAAACGATCCATTTTAGAAAGTTTAATATCTTGCTTAGTAGGATGAATATTCACATCCATTAAAGTTGGATCAGTATTAATCTTCAAAATAACGATGGGATATTTGCCATCTGGTTTATAATTATAATAAGCATCTGTAATGGCTCTAGTAATCTCATAGTTTTTAACGATTCGATCATTAACCATCGTAATTATTTGATTTTTATTACTCTTTAAAACTTCTGGTTTACAAGCATATCCATAAATATCAAAATCATCACTCGAAGAAGAAAACTCTAACATTTTCGATGAAACTTGGGTTCCATAGATTTCATGAATAGTTTTTAACAGATTCCCTGAACCACTTGTTTTCACCATTGGATGATTCTCATGATAGAGATGAAAAGAAATATCTGGTTTTGAAAGAGCTAGTCTTTCTACAAAAGAAACACAACTAGAAAGTTCAGATTGCTCAGATTTTAAATACTTAAGCCTTGCAGGAGTATTATAAAACAAGTGAGTAATAGAAAATCTTGTTCCCTTTAACGCTTCACAGGTTTCTTCGATTTGAAATACTCCACCCTCTACAAGTAAATGAGTACCGACTTCTCCGTTTCCTGTTTTTAAATCCACTTTGGCAACACTGGCAATCGAAGGAAGTGCCTCGCCACGAAATCCTAATGTATCAATAAAAAACAAATCATCATCTTTATAAATCTTACTGGTCGCATGTCTTTGAAAAGCAAGTTTTGCATCCTCCCTGTCCATTCCACTTCCATCATCAATAACTTCTATTTTTTTCTTTCCCCCTTCTTCTAGAAGAATATCAATATGTTTAGCTCCGGCATCAATACTATTTTCAACCAGTTCTTTTACAATAGAAGAACACTTTTCCACCACTTCTCCAGCCGCAATTTTATTTGCTAACTGTTCAGACATCACTTTAATTTTACTCATGATAAACCTCCCATATAAGAAGGAAGAACCTCCACATGTTCCCTCTTTAACCCATGCAATACAATAGAAGTCTCACGTTTAAAATAAAATACGCCAACTCCTTTAATGAGTAAATTCGATTTATCAGGAATCTTTAAAGAGAAAAACTCTGGACTTTCTATTGCAGGCTGATAACTCTTTTGGATACGATAATTTTGGGAAAGTAAACAAACAATTGACGTATCTTCTAAAACTTCAATTTCAATCAAATCTTCAATGAGAAGCCTAGTTCCCTTTTTTAAAGGATAATTCAAAGGATGAAGTTCTTTTTTGATTTGACTCTTTTCAAACAATTTCTTATCACTAAGAGGAATATCGTAAGGAATACCAGCACTATCATGAATAACTCCTAAAGAGGTCGAAATATCAATAAAATCTAAGGTCGTATTAGGATATTCACTTTCTACAATCGAAGACTCTTTTCCTTCCACTTCTCTTAAAAATGCATTTAAAAAAGTAGATTTACCTGCATTCGTCATTCCTAAAAAATAAAAATCATTCCCTGGATAATTCTCCATTTCTCTTTGAATCTTCTTCAAAGATGAAAGAGAATTCCTTTGCACAAATAAAATCCGTTCCTGAATATGAAATTCTTGAGTAATCCATTTTTCTAATTTCGCATAAGTTAGACTCTTAGGAATAATATCACATTTAGAAACCAAAAGTATTTTAGGACTAGGTAAATCCAAAAAATAATCCAAAGACTCTTTACTAAGTTGTAAAAAATCCACGAAAAAGAAAAAAAGACCTTTCTTTTTTTTAATGGAATCCAATAAACTTTTTTTATCGATTTCTGTACCTTGTTGAAATTCATGATAATGTTTCAAGCGAAAACAACGCATGCAATAATCTTTGCTAAAATCAAAAACATATCCAGTTTCTAAAGGATTTTCTATTTGAAGAACACTTCCACATCCTATACATCTTTTACTCATAATAAACTCCTTTTTCAAATAGTCCCCTTTTCTTCAATCGCTTAAAAATAAATTTTTCTACCAACCGGTTAAAATACGTCAAAAAGCGTTCTTTTTTTCCAATGGGATTGACTAAAATTGAGACAAACCCCATCTTATTCGCCCCTAAGATATCTGTTAAAAGTTGATCTCCCACACAAGCAATTTCATTATCTTTCAAATGATACATATCCATAATTTTCTTATATTTTTTCTTAAATGGCTTCATACTATGAAAAGAACTATCTACATTACACTTTTCTTTAAAAGGAGCTACCCTTGATTTTCCAGAATTGGAAAGAATAATCGCTTTAATTTCCATTTCTTCTAAACGATAAAAAAAATCTAATAAATCACGATCAGGCACCGTGATATTTAAAGGAGCAAGTGTATTGTCCAAATCAAAACATACACATTTAATTCCGCTTTTCTTTAAATTTTTATAATCAATATCATAAATACTTTTTTGATATATATCTGGTCGAAATATTTCAATCATTCTACCCCTCCATAAGAAAAGTATATCATAGATAAAAATAATTGATAACAAAAAGATGATTTCTTTTTCCAAAATCATCTTAAAAAATATTATTTGTGAAACATATTTCCATGAATATCAATGAAAATAGGCCAATAAGTACAAGGAGCATTTTCACTTCCCATGACTCCACCCACAATACTTACAATATCACTATATCCAAGATCCATAGTAATTGTAATATCTGTCCCAAGAGAACTACTTTCTTCAATATTAGCACAACCTACTTTACCATCTATGAAAATGCCTTCTCTGTTGGTACCACAGAATAGCTTAAAATCTGATTCACAAGTATTGGAGTCTCTTTCTCCATTGCTTTTTAAAATAATATCATAAAATGGATTTTTCAGCATTGGATTTAAAAATCGCATCATACTATAATAATATTCATCAAATGTTTCACGTCCTTTTTTCAAATTTTCAGCAAAATAATATAAACATCCCAATTTTTTCCGCTTTTTATCACTCCTATAACAAATCTAACAATACACTTTTTAAAACATCATTATTAAACCAATAGTTTACATATTCACTTTGCAAAAAACATAGATTTTTATTAGGAGTGATCTTATGTTTTTATTATCTTTATTACAAAACTATTTCTTTCTAACAGGAAGTTATTCTAATACCGTTTTTCCAGAACCACTAAGTCCTCAAGAAGAGGCTCTAGCACTGCATAAAATGAAACTAGGAGACAAAAATGCTAGAAATAAACTCATAGAGCACAATTTAAGACTAGTAGCCCACATTGTAAAAAAATTTGAAGGACACACAAGTGATACAGATGACTTAATTAGTATCGGAACCATTGGACTTATCAAAGGTGTCGACTCCTATAATCATGATAAAAACATTAAACTAACCACCTACATTGCCAAATGTATTCAAAATGAAATTCTCATGTACTTTCGAAGCATAAAAGGAGAAAACATCAAAAGCATCAGTTTAAACGATTCCATTGGTCATGACAAAGATGGCAATGAAATCAGCTTAATCGAAGTCATTAAAGACAATAGTGAAGATTTTCAAAACATTTTACAAAGGAAAGAAAATCTAGAACAAGTCAGTAAATACATGAATACCTTGTCTTATCGAGAAAAAGAAATCTTATGCAAAAGATATGGCCTATTAAATCAAAAAGAACAAACCCAAAAAGAAATTGCTAAAGAAATGCACATCTCTAGATCCTACGTTTCAAGAATCGAAAAAAGAGCATTAACCAAAATCTTAAAAGAATTCATGAAAAACAAAAAAGCTTAATAAAGCTTTCTTTTTAACATAGGTCCTTTATCATTTTCTGATTCATAGTAATATCCATCAAAAATTTCTTGTCCTCCGACTAAACTTTTTAAAGGCATTCCAGAAGTAAGGGCGTTTTTATAGATATTACAATTTCTTACGTAAAGTTCTTCATGATAATTTCCCATAATAATCCCCAGTGATTTTTTAGAATCATCCATTTTACTATTTACAATAGAGCAATTCTTAACAATGACTGGACTACAAACATTCATGACTCTAGAGTCTTTTTTTGTTCCATGATTTCCTAAAATAAAACCTGCCGAAGCCTCTTTAGAATGAACTAAATAAATCTGATTCAAAAAAAGATTTTTAACTCTTAAAGAAGAAGAACTCCTTAAAAATCCAATTAATCCATTATTCTCTTCTCCATAAATCGTCATATTTCTTAACATATGATGATTTCCAAGAAGAATCAAAGATCCATCAAAACTCATAAGTTCAATACTATTCATAGAATAACCCTCAATATCAGTTAAAAATTCAACCACACAAGTCCCATTCTTAACGCCACGAATCTTCTCCAAATCTTCTGCTTTTTTCACTTTAATGCACTGTCTATAAGGAAACATGGTAGTATTCAAAAAACTTCCCTCAAAAGAAGAATCTTGGGGATAAAAAATACTATGCCCTTGCCCATTGATAACAACAGCCGAATTTAAACGTAGATTTCTTTTTTCATGAAAAACAATATCATTCTCTAAATAAATTACATTTTTTTGACACCAATCAATACCCTTCAAAACACTCCAAAAATCCATTTAATTTTATACTTTATAAACAAACTTACGATGCATTTTATTCACCACCTGTTTACCTACTATACCACAAAAATAAAAAAGAACCTATAGGTTCTCATCAATTTCATCAATATTTTCAAGTTCTGCCTCAATAATACTACGAAATTTTCTTTTAAATATAACAATTCTCTTTCTAAGATTTTCTCCATCCGCTTCTAACTTTTCAGCTCTCATCAACGCATCATTTACAATTCTAGAAGCATTTCTTTTCGCATCATCAATAATTGTTTTGGATTCATCTCTAGCCATTCTTTTAATTTGATTTGAAGCATCTTCAGCTACCAATAATGCTTTATTTAAGGTGTTCTCCATATTTTGGTACTGCAATAGTTTTTCTTTTAAAGCATGAATTTCTTGATCTCTGCTTTTTAAGTTATTTAGCATCGATTCATATTCTTTAGCCACATCAGAAACAAACGAATTTACTTCGGATTTATTGTAACCACTAAAACTTGTACTAAACTTTTTCACGCTTCACCTTCTCACACCTTATATTTTTATAACAAACTATACCTCTAAATCTTCACTTTTCTCTTTAATTTCACTATCATCACTAATCTTACCCTGAATATTCACGTTCTTTGGAGTGCAAAGATAAATCCCAACTCCTAGATTTTGCATGTTACCTCCAATAGAGTATACACATCCAGATAAAAAATCAATAATCCTTTTTGCTTGAGCAGAAGTCACTCTTTTAAGATTCACTACAACGCTATTTCGATTTTTTAAATGGTCAGCAATTTGTTGAGATTCAGAATACGCTCTTGGTTCCATTAAAATCATCTTATTACCAGTTTTATCTGCTTCTTTTAAAGCTTCTTGTTCACTAATATTGTAATACTCATCTTCACTCATCGTATTGCGATCATCATCATCAGAAAAAAACTTTTTAAATTTATTTAGTGCCATATTACTATCTCCTTACTATCTAACATCAATTTTATCAAAAAGAGAATTCATTTTCAAGTCACTCTTCACTTTTTTTAGAAATTCCTCTGTAATAATGCTTTCGACATAAAGAAATATAAGATTCGTTCCCTCCCATCATCACCTGTTCCCCTTGAGTAGTAATTTTTCCATCCACAACACGCGCATTCACCTGAGCCTTTTTTCCACAGAAACAAATCGTTGGAATCTCTTCTATGACATCAGCTAATTCAAATAATCGTTTACTCGCAGGAAATAACTTTGTTTGAAAATCCGTCCGAAGACCATAACAGAGCACTGGAATTTCAAAGATATCTACTATATATGCAAACTTTTCCACTTCCTCTTTACTCATGAATTGAGCCTCATCAATTAAAATAGCATCTAACTCATAAGGAGAAGAGAAAAATCTCTTCAAAAAAACACTGACATATTCACATTCTGCTTCTAACCCAATTCGAGATTTTATCTTCATCTTCCCATCGCGATTTTCAATATCGGGTTTTAACAAGGCTACTTTTTTTCCTTTTTCTAAATAATTATAACGAACCATTAAGATATTGGCTGTTTTACTAGACCCCATAGCCCCATACCGAAAATATAACTTAGCCATCTTAAAACTTCACTTTCTCACTTAAAAATTTCTTAAATTCTTCAAGACTCATCGTTTCCTGTTTCATCGTATCTCGATCTCTTACTGTTACAGTTCCTTTATTTAAAGTATCATCATCAATCGTAATAGCATAAGGAGTACCAATCGCATCACTTCGACGATATCTTTTACCAATACTTCCAGATTCATCATAACTACACATGAAATCTTTAGCAAGGTCTCCATAAATTTCCATCGCCTTTTGACTATGAAGTTTCTTCACTAAAGGTAAAATAGTAACTTTATAAGGAGCAAGACTAGGTCTTAACTTTAAAACAAGTCTGGTTTCATTTTCTAAAACCTCTTCTTGATACGCATCACACAAAACAGCAAGAACAAGGCGATCTAAACCAACAGAAGGTTCAATCACATAAGGCAAGTATTTCTCATTTGTTTCAGGATCTAAATATCTTAAATCAACTTTAGAATGTTCCATATGAACCCCTAAATCATAGTCAGTTCGATCTGCAATTCCCCAAAGTTCACCCCAACCCATTGGGTATAAATATTCAATATCTGTGGTAGCCTTACTATAGAAAGATAACTCTTCTTTCTTATGATCACGATATCTTAGATTTTCTTCTTTTAACCCTAATTCATTTAAAAATTCAATACAAGAATTTTTCCAAAAACCAAACCATTCCAAATCCGTTCCGGGTTTACAAAAAAATTCTAATTCCATTTGTTCAAACTCTCTAGTTCTAAAAGTAAAGTTTCCAGGAGTAATCTCATTTCGAAAACTCTTACCTGTTTGACCAACTCCAAATGGAACTTTAGCTCTCATGGTACGTTGAACATTTAAGAAGTTCGTAAAAATTCCTTGAGCAGTTTCCCCTCTTAAATAAACCTTACTTTTACTATCTTCCGTAACTCCTTGATGAGTCTCAAACAATAAATTAAACTTTCTAATAGGAGTAAACTCAGTAGCGCCACACTTAGGACAAGGAACTTTCTTCTCACTTAAAAACTTCTCTAGTTCTTCATTACTCCATCCATCTCCAGTTTCTTTTCCATCAGTAAAATCTTCAATTAACTTATCGGCTCTATGACGAGACTTACACTTCTTACAATCTACTAGAGGATCTGCAAAAGAAGCCACATGTCCAGAAGCTACCCATACCTCAGGATTCATAAGAATAGCCGCATCAAGGCCATAATTATAAGGATTTTCTTGAATAAAGAACTTCCACCATGCCTTCCTTACATTATTCTTTAACTCTACTCCAAGGCTTCCGTAATCCCAAGTATTGGATAAACCTCCATAAATCTCTGAACCTTGGAAAATATATCCGTACTGCTTACAATAATTCACAAGTTCTTCCATTGTTAATTTCTTTTTCATTTTTCTTCCTTCTTTCTAATAAAAAAACTTCTAGAAATCATAAAGGGACGAGCTTATACCCGTGGTTCCACCCTTCTTATTCCTAGAAGAATCACTTTTTTCTATATAGCTCCGAGTTTTCCACGCTCATCCTCGCTTGTATAACAATATCTTATCCTAAAAACAGCAAAATAGCAATCCTAAATCATTCTTTTGGTTTTCTTTATAATCATATAGATAACAATAAAAATAAATAACACCACAGATACGCCAATAATTATATATTTTATTACTTCTTTATTCTTTTCTTGAATAGAGTTTTCTTCTTCTTGAACTTCTTGGTTCCTCTCTTGAACCTGTATTTCTTCTCCATTCACATAAAGTTTATAACCATTTAAATCAATATTAGAATTTTGATTATCTTCATTTTCTAAAGAAGTAATATAACTATCTCCAGCTAAAACAATGCTAGAATCTTTAGACAAAGAGAGCTTGATTTCTTTCGCATCTTGGTTTTGATTAATGACCCCAGAATAACGACTTCCTTCTACTAAGCTCATCTCTAACGTAGAAATTGCATCGACAATAATATTTCCTTCAATACTTTGTTTCTTTAACTTCAAAGTAACTTCTCCACCATTACTTCCACTTTTTCCCCATTTAGCAGCTTCAATCCTTAAGAAATCTCCATCTGCATTCACTAGGGTATTGTTTTCTAAAGTAATATCTGCTGTAGTATTCGTCACATAAATACTATCTCCTTGATAAGTCATAATATTGTTGTTCTTCGCCTCAAAAGTAGAAACTCCCTCATCAGCATCCCCACTCATCGATTGATATAAGAAAATATTTTTATAGGTTGTACTATTTCCATTTAAGGTTGTATTATGATCTTCTAAGGTACAGTTTTCTAGGGTAACTTGATTCTTACCTTCCACTACTACGCCTTCACTTTTATTAGAAACCATCGTCGCGTTTTTTACTTCGATATTAGCAGTTGAATAAATCACTGGTGAACCTTGGCCATTCGTTGTATACTTTCCACCATCGACTTTCATCGTTCCCCCACCTCGGTCACTTCTTATCGCAGCAGAGGAATTTCCATCCGTTTCAATCGTAAGTTCAGTCGCGTTAATCACGCCTCCTCCAGTAACCATAATTCCACCAGAGTTATTTTTACTCGTTTTAATCGTACTCTTACTAATATTAATGACTCCAGTATCATAAGCAAATACAGCATTCGCGTGAACCCCATTTGTGGAAATCGTAGCATCTTTTATCGTTACTAAAGCTTTATTATAAGAAAAAATACCTGCATTTGTACCATAAAAATCAGAGGCTTCTCCATCACTATCACCAGATTTTTCAAACTTACAAGAATTCAGACTAACCGTGGCGTTATCAATCAGTAAAGCATTCTGACCTGAAATACTACTAGAATAAGTCTTCTCTTCAAAAGACCCATCTTCAACCATTTCAACATTTCCAACATGATTGATAGAACTTGCATTAAAGTTCCCTCCAGGAGGTTTATCAGGTACCGAATAACTACCAGGTAAACTAGAAAGAACAGCAATAATCAACCCTAGTAATAAAAAAATAACAATTCCTTTCTTTCTCATAACAGACCTTCTTTCTTCTAATCTCATTATATCGAATTTTATTTATTTATGCTATAACAATTTTTAAAATTAGAATAAAATCACATATTCTCTTGTCTTAATCCTTTCATCACTACAATATTCCATGACATATTGGTTATTCTTTCTAACCAAAATAATTCCTATAGTCTTATCATGAGTACTTTTCTTTACATTCTTATCAATATAGTTCATATAGACTTCTATCTGACCTATATGTTCTTTTTTGAGTTCTCCTAGTTTTAATTCAACTACTACATAACACGTATAATATTGAATGTAAATAATTATTTTTATAGTTTAATTATTTACTGTATAATATTTCTTATCCATTTTTAATGAATTTAGAAATGTGGTTGAGTTTAGGTAATACATAACACGGGTCTTTGTATCCATTTGATTGACGACCTAGCTCTTTTCTTTTTATTATCTGGTTTTAGAATGTGAGGAGAATTATCCTATATAACAAGCGTGATGAGGTGTATTGAGTTCAAAGAGTTCAACCACATAGGAAAGGAAGTGCTTATGCAAAACTGTTTAGCAATTGACGTAGCTAAAGGAAAAAGTATGGTTGCCTTAATTAGTTCTAATGGTGAAGTACTAATTGAACCATATGAATTCAAACATTCTATTATTGATTTTTCTAATTTACTTAATAGAATTTGTAAATATAAATTAGACGATATTTCTGTAATAATGGAATCTACAGGCATTTATCATAGACCAGTTGAAAGATTTTTTTTAGAAAATAATTTTAATGTTTTTACTATTAATCCTATTTATGGAAAAATGTATAAAAGAAATTTAAGAAAAACCAAAACCGATAAAGAAGAATGTTATAATCTAGCCAATTTGTTTTTTAATAATACTTTTAGAAAAGTTATTAAACCAAATCAATTATATTTAGATATGAATGCCCTATCTAGACAATACTTTGTTTTAGAAGAAAAATCTATTAATTTAAAAAACAGGTTTAAGGAACTAATTTATCTTTCTTTTCCTGAATATGATGAAATATTTAAACAAAGTATGCTATACTCAAATTTTTCTTTATTATTTATAGAAAAATTTCCACATGCTGATATTATAAAAAATACTAGAATAGATCATATACAAAATTTTCTTAAAAAGAGTAATTTCAGGTATTTTAAAGTTAAAGCCAGATTAATCAAAGATTTAGCAAATAATTCTTATCCTTCCATAAGCAAAAATGATGAAATTGTTAGTAGTATATCGCAAATAGCAAGATTAATCAGAATTATTCAAAAAGAGATAGACACAATCAAACAAAAAATTTTTTTATTAGCAAAAAACACAAAATATTTTGAACCTATTAATTCTATTTATGGTATTGGTGAATTTACTACCTCTATTATTATCGCAGAATTGGGTGATATTAATAGATTTAATAATATCAAGGAATTAACTGCTTATTGTGGATTAGATCCTTCGATTAAACAATCTGGTAAATCTATTAATGTTCATGGACCAATTTCTAAATCAGGAAATAAATATATAAGACATATTTTATTCTCATCTGTTTTAACAATTATTAAATGTTGTACACAGCATAATATTAAAAACGATATTGAAATTTATTACAGAAAAAAACGCAACGAAGGCAAACATCATTACGTTGCGACTATTGCTTGCACCACAAAGCTTCTTCGTAAAATATTGGCTTTATGCAAACAATTAGATAAGTAGTCATCGCCATTGACTATACTTATATTATATTCCAATTCAACACATTAATTATAATTTTTTAAAATTTTATAATTTTCGTGTCTTTTTGTTGTGCATATAATAACATGTTTTTTATAATTGACAACACTTAGAATGTCAGTTATATTCAATATTAAATAAAAGTAAATCAATATAATTGTATCGATTTCCTATCTTTATTTTGTATTCATTTTTGATAAACGTAAAACCAGCACCTAGTTCTTCTAGAAAAGATGGAATATCTTCTAGGATGATTTTTTGAAGTACTTTCTCTGATATTTCTTCATATCGATTCTTATTTTGAATCATAATTGGATTTTTGACGTAATCTGTAATCTCTTGCTTCTCAGTTTGATTTTTTAAATTTTCTTTTGTTTTTTCATCCAATCGTTCGTATTCCTTATTTTTGATTCTGGAACGTAGTTCTCTAACTGATAAATTTTGTGTTTCAATTAGAGTAATATAGTATCTAACTTGATCAAGATTTTTCATCGATAAAAGTTCATACCAGTGACTCCAAGACAATATTCCCGACATTGTCGGGACTTTTTCATATATCTCATATAATTGAATTATTTTATATAATAAAGATATTGTATACTTTTTTCCAAATTCATTAGTTAATTTTTCAGCATATTTCTTAATGATACCTTCTCCATAATGCTTTCCCGCTTTTTTTAATAATTCTCCAACTTTTATATAAGTATTTAAATCACTTCTATTTTTACTATAGTCCTTTACTTTTCTTGTTATTTCATTATTGATTATTTCTTCTTTAATACTTTCATAATATTTGTCTTTTTCCATAAGATAGACTTCTCCTCGTTTGTTTTAAAACCTATCTTAACACTTGGAATATGCGAATAATGTCGAATGATGGAAGTTAATACACTTTTTACGTGATAAAAAAATCGGTTGTATAATTTTTAGTGTGTGTGACTTATATGTCAATCACACTTTTCTTTCGTAATAAAATAAAAGACATATAGATTTATCCTTGATACAATATAAGTGCTAACAAAATTGAAAGAAGGTATCTATATGTCTAATCAAA
>JAFUYX010000088.1 GCA_017476885.1 Bacilli bacterium
TATTTGAAAAATGGTAAAGTTCTGTTCTTAGATATGGTATCTTACTATGATCCAGAAACACATACTTTTGTTAACTTTTCACAAGCAAGTGGATATAACATTGTATATGAGTGTATGAATGGTGATATTTTGATATCTACTAATGAGTATAGTGGTAATGATTATATTTATATTCTTAACGGCGAAACGATGGAATTTATTGTTGATAACAATAATAGAAAATTAAGTAGTGAAAGATTAGATATTTATAATGAAGTTGAAGGTGGAGTTCAAATTCTTTCTTCAATAGATATTACAACTGAATTTTTCTATGATTATGACACAAAGGCACTTACTAGAATTGAGTTTGATAATACTGTTGGAACCGGTGGAAGCATGATTGATGAAGGTGATATTGATTAATTAAAATCATAAGGAGAGAACAATGAAGAAATTATTTATAATTCTCAGCACTGTTATCTGCCTTATATGTCTAGCAATTGATGCATGGTGTATTATGGTTTACACTTTTGGAGATAGAAAAGAAGTATCTAACACTATGGAAATAGATATGCTAGAAACAGCTGATGGCAGTCATAGAGAGCCATTTATTGAGGTAAATTATTATTCCAATAAAAAACAAAATGGACTTGAAATGTTTGAAATCAAGCTGAACTGTTTTATAGATGAATCACAAGAAAGACTTATGTCTGTTGGTATGCAATATATTGCAAATACTGTTGAAGGAAACATTGCCTGGGATACTGCAATGAAAGGGCATTATGATAAACACAGTAGTTATGGTTTCCTAGGACTAGGACATCGTATTGACTATGAGGTTTATTTTAATACTTTTCTAACTGGGGATAACTCATATTATGAGTATCAATCTACAAATAATTATGAGACAGTTTTAGGCAATACCATTAATAAGATTAAAAAGACTAGCAGATTTAAAGTTACGCTTGGAGATGAAATGTTTGAACTTGGTCTCAAGTTTGATACACCAGATGAAGATTTTTATTTGGGGTATATCACTTATACAAGTATTGCAACTATTGACCATAATGAAAGGTATAAATATGTGGATCAACACTTATTAGCTCATGATTTATATGAGAGTATGCAATCTGCTCAGTATGGTGAAAACATTTATGAGATAGCGAAGTTTGCAAACTATTTCACATATTACCAATTTGATGGTGATACTTATGTTCAAATGAAAGATGTAAAGAACTCCAAAGTTCGCACAGACTTTGAGAACTATTATGTTATTAAGGTCAATAAGAGCGAAGATGGAGCAAGAATTGCAACAGATAGTATGTTCAATGCTATTAAGGGAGATTCTACTTTTAATCTTAATGGTGAACATATAAATCAAGACTACTATTATGGTAGAAATATCATAAATGTAGGACTATCAGATTTTGATAGAGTTATGCAAGAAGATGGCACTATCTTGCTAACCCTTAAAAGTTCTTTTATAGAGGCGTATAAACCATATAAAGGAAAGATTGCTTTGGATATCAATATCGAAAGCGAAGAACCTGTAATTATTGATGAAGAAACCTTGTCAGATTTTAGAATAATAAACCAGCAAATTAATATAACTCAAGCTGGATATGATGATGGAGTTTTGGAATTATGCTAACACTCTTGTTTAACCCTGTTAGTTATTATGTTATGGCTGGTGTAGCAGGACTTGCTATTTTAGGAATACTACTCGGACACTTTCCAGCTTTAAGATGGATTTTTGCAACAGCTTTTGTATTTGTTGTAATGTGTTCGGCAGTATATTCAACATATCAGCTTAATGTTTATTATTCTGCAAAAGGTGGTCTTTATGGATATATAAAGGAACTGGTTGTTAGAAACGAAGCTAAAAAAGTTGGTGAATTATCTTTTGATTTAAGTTCACTCAACTTAACAGCAGCAGTAAATGAAAATGAATACTCTGCATCATTCTATGAAGATTCTGTTCTTAAGATAGATAATGGCAAAGATTATGGTATTTTCATAAATAACATACCATGTTCTAACATTGTATTTGATGAGGACCATTTAAGTGGTGATTTTACATACACATTTGTCGATTATGATGGCAATGTTGTTGCAAAAGACACACTATCTTTTAGGGTTTCTTTATATGATAACTTCACAAGCATATTTGTGAGAAATAATACAGGTGGAACATATATCAAGTATTGGAATAGTTATATAAACAAAAATGGCTTCCAGATGGATATAAAGCCGTTTGGTTATACATTTAGTGATAACGATAATATTCGCACCGCCTAGAACAGGAAAAACCTGTTTTATGACACATTGCTTGAATATGTTAGCGTTTGATAGACAGCGAACAAAGCAAATGCAAAGTGAACTAGTAAGGAAGAATCTTAACGGGTTCTCCCTTACTATTCCTAAGCATACAGTTAGTGCCAACTATGATATAACTTTCAAGAAGTATGGTTATTCACCTAGACATAATAGGCGAATTAATCCGTATAGACTTGGCTTTTCAAACAACTTTGTGGAGACTCATTTTAATATACCATTTGAAGCAATAGGAATAACTGAGGCACAGAAATATCTAAATAGCAGAATGAGCATGTACTTCCCTGAGTGGCAGAGTAGATGGTATGAACAACACGGTCATGACAATTTAGATATATTTTTGGATACTCAAAGGCCTATGCTGATAGATGTTAATATTCGTGAGTTAGCACAATTCATTGAGATTATGAAATTGAAGATTGGTTATGATAAATATGGCAAACCAAATAAGCTTGTTTGGACAATTCGAACTATTGGAAACAGTGCGCTGTTTGATAAATACATGTCCAGTGGTAAACAAGACAAAAGTTGCTATAAAGAAAGTAAAGTAACTGCAAACTATAATGTTTTTGATTTGTACGATTCACAAAGTTGTAAGCCAAAGTTCTATGAAGGACACTTTAATGAAGATTTTGATATTCAAGAAAGTGAACCTACTGAAGAGAGTGTTGATGGATACATTAAGTTCCTTATGGATAATGATGATGAACTTCCAGAGGGATTTTATGTGTCTCGAGTAAAGAAAAGGAGTAAAGATAATGACCAACTTTAATAAAAACAAATTAATAAATGAGGTGTTGGATAAATACTATGAAACATTTAGTCATACTTTGGATACTGCCGACTATGTTCCTGAGAAATATAATGATAAAATAAACAGATATATTTTTAAGAATATGAAGAAGGCTTTTAGAAAGATTGACAAAGAAGATAGAATATACCAACACAATTTGAAGATTAAGGAATATAAAAAGTTATATGAAGCTGGAAAATTATCTCACTTCAAAGCATTTATTTATGGTTTTTGTAAGAAAAAGAACAAAAGCAAGGATATTACCCTAGAAAACAGCTCAAAATCTGCAAAAATATCATAAAAAGTGCAAAAATCAATAAAAATATAATTTCAAAGGAGGATAAATATGTCTTATGGCGAAGCAAAAATATATTTTGATGGTAGTCATTACATAGCAATACCACATACGACTAGATATGTTAAGCGCAGAAAAAAGAAACCCGAAGAAGTTATAACGATTATTGAAAATAAAGAAAATGAAGGTTTAGAAGAAAATTCTAAGCCTTTTGTTTCTTATGAAGAACCTGAAATTGAGAAGAATTATGTATTTGAAAAAGAATTAAGTGATGGGGAACTAGTTTTTGACACTTACGAACCAATATTTGCAGAAGAAATGGATACAAAGGAAGAAAAAGGAATAAAAACAACAAAGAAAGAATTATTTGAAATATTGTATCAAAAGTATTCCTATAAGAAAAAAGATGAAAAGATTGATGCAATTTATCAAGAAATGCGACCATATTTTTCAACTGATTTGGGATGTAAGTTTTACATTGCAGAACAATTTGAAAGAAAGAAAAGAAATTTAATTTGTAGAAGAACAAGAATGGTTAGAAAAGCAAATCTTGCAAATTTTAATTATTTTTGCACCTTTACTTATGATGGGAATAAACATGATGAACAAAGTTTTCGAAAAAAACTTATACATACTTTCGGCAATCTTGCTGTTCGTAAAAATTGGAAATACATGGGTGTCTGGGAAAGAGCTCCCAAAACTGGAAGATTACATTTTCATGGATTATTTAATATTCCTGAAGGAACAATGCCTGGTGAAATTATTGAAGTGCGAGATTATAGTACCCAATTTCACCAGATGCAAACAACTTTTCAATCTTCATATTTTAATGAAAAATTTGGAAGGTCTGACTTTAGGAAAATAGATCCATATGAAAATAAGTTAGGAAATGCTTTAACTTATTTGATGAAGTATATCGAAAAAACTGGTGAAAAAATAGTTTATTCTAAAAAACTATATCAGTATTTTATTTCTGACATTTTTGATGATGACATTGTTTGTACAATAGGTCAAGAAGATAAAAAACTTTTGTTGTTTGACAATTTCAATTGTTGGGATGAAGGTGTCCTTATGGGGAAAGTAAGCCCTGAGGTAATTGAACAAATGAGAAAATGTAATTAACTTTACTAGCTACTTTTGATATGATAGAATAAAAAAGAGGTAAGTATGGATAATTATATATGTTTTAAAAGACAACAATATTTTTATGTAATTTACGATAATGATGCATTGATTATGCAAAAAATATTTGGATTAAAAGTGTCGGATTCTGGTCGTTTTAAGACTGGAATACCAATAATTTACTCAGAAAGATATTTTAGTAAATTAGATGAATTACATATCAATTATGTTGTATTATCTGGTGATAAAATTAAAATTAAAAAGGAATTTGCAGACTCAAAATATGAAAATTTGTTACCAAAAGATTATTCTCCAACTGTGAGTAGCTTATTGTCTAGAGCATCACTTAAGAATAAAGGTTTAGCGTTGGACTTTTACAAAGGAATTGATATATTAAAAGGATTAGTTAATGAGGTTAATATCTTTACAGCAGAAAAAATAACTGGTATTGATAAAGACTTAAAAGTCTATCTTGCAAAATTTATCAAAATGTTGGAAGATGATTGTAACAAACCACACACTTATTTTAAGAAAAGATATTGGACAGAGGATGAAAAAAAATATCTAATAGAAGAATATAATTCTCATCAAAAAATAAGCATTATTGCAAGGAAGCTTGGGAGATCCACCAGTTCCGTAAAACAAAAATTGAAACTTTTATTGAATAATAAAGAATAATGAACAAAATGGCAACAAAAAAACCGAGGAGTATTGTGTAAAGCTTGCGCACAAACTCCCGGTTTGTTGCCGTTTTGTTTTGTTCAAGAAGAAGTTTATTCAGAGAGAGTGTGCTTGTCTTCGGTGGAGCGAAGCGACACCGACTCGTATCAAGACAAGCAC
>JAFUYX010000006.1 GCA_017476885.1 Bacilli bacterium
ATCATTATAAGTCATGTTCATCAAATCCTTTCAATGTTTGTTCTCAATTACATTGTATCATAGATTTGGACATGACTTTTTATTTTAATAAAAATAAATGTCAGCGAATTACTTCACCAACACTATTTATTATAGAACCAAAGTTAAGAAGAGAAATCTTCTTTTTTTCTTGAAACAAAAGATATTATAAAGTACAATAGCAGGCATGAACTCAAACATAGAATATATAAAAAAAGAAAAATGGAAGACTTTAGAAGAAGAGATTTTTTGGAGCATCTCAAATGAAGAGATTAGAGAAGATTCCACATCTATAGAACCACCTAAATATGGAGACATCTGGATTTGTACACTTCCAATCCTTGTAATAGAGAATAATACTCTCATCTTTCAAACTCAAAATAGACCTATTCTAATTATAGATGATACCAAAGAACACTTTATTAAAAAAGATTTTAAAAACTATTATGGGCTAAAAATCACAACCCAGAAAGATACTTATCATCGGATAGAATTAAAGAACTATCAAAAACTAGGGCTGCACAAAAAATCTTATATAAGAATCGAATTGCCAATAAAAATTGAGAGAGAACAACTGCTTTATAAAATTAGTTCCATTGAAAAAAAACAAATGGACAAATATTTAAAATTGATAATGAATTATATCCAGATACAACTATAAAGAAATAATTGAGAATAAAATAATAATAGAACATTGTTCCTCTAGACTTTAAATCATGAAGAAACCACTTGAAAAAAAAGGTATTTTTTGATAGAATGTACCTAACTTGCGAAAAGCAAGAAATATTCAAAATTTCTGATTAGAAATCTCTAGTGCAGGAAAGCCATCCTGTGGGAATCTAAAGAGAGGAAATTTGGTGAAATAACGAAAGGATGTGGAAAAAATGGCAGTAGTTTCTAAAAGTGTTTTATTAGAAGCTGGCGTTCATTTTGGACACCAAACAAAGCGTTGGAATCCTAAAATGAAGCCTTATATTTTTGGAGCAAGAGATGATATTTATATTATCAATCTTGACAAAACAGTAGAGGGAATGGAAAGCGCATATGCTGAAATGAAGTCTATTGCAGACAATGGAGGTACATTCTTATTTGTAGGAACAAAAAAACAAGCATCAGAAGTTGCAAAAGAAGAAGCCATTCGTTCTAAATCATATTATGTTACAGAACGTTGGTTAGGTGGTACATTAACAAATTTCAGAACCATTAGAAAACGTGTAAATCGTTTAGAAGAAATTGAAAAAATGGAAGAAAATGGAACTTTTGAAGTTTTACCTAAAAAAGAAGTCATCAAACTAAAGAAAGAATATGAAAAATTAAACAAACTATTATGTGGAATTCGTGATATGGTAAAATTACCTCAAGCAATCATCATTGTAGATTCTAAGAAAGAAGAAAATGCAATTCACGAAGCAAATAAATTAAACATTCCAGTATTTGGACTAATTGATACAAATTGTGATCCAGATCATATTGACTATGTGATTCCTGGAAACGACGATGCTGTACGTTCTATTAAAGTAGTTCTTGGAGCATTAAACAACGCTATCTGTGAAGCAAAAGGACTTGAATTAGTAGACTATACCACAGAAGAAGAAAAGAAAGAAGTAAAAGAGGAGAAAAAAGAAGCTCCTAAGAAAGAAGAAAAAAAAGAAGTAGTTGAACCAAAAACTGAAGAAGTCAAAGAAGAAAAGGCAACAGAAGATTTTTCTTCAAAAACATTAACTGAATTAAAGAGTTTAGCAAAAGAAGCTGGAATTAAAGGATATTCTACTATGAAAAAAGACGAATTAGTAGAAATCCTATCAAAATAGAAAGGAAGAGTTTTATGGTTACAGCAGAATTAGTAAAAGAATTAAGAGAAAAAACAGGCGCAGGAATGATGGACTGCAAAAAAGCCTTATCAGAAACAAATGGAGATATGGCTGCTGCTGAAGATTATCTAAGAGAAAAAGGAATTGCAAAAGCAACGAAAAAAGAAAGCAGAATTGCAGCTGAAGGACTAGCCAACATCTACATAGAGAAAGACAAAGCAGTAATCCTAGAAGTAAACTCTGAGACAGACTTTGTATCAAAGAACGAAGAATTTACATCAATGATTGATGAAATTGGACATGCTCTACTTCAAAGTGAAGCATCTACTCTAGAAGAAGCCTTAGAACTTCCAAGCAAAGAAGGAACCATCAAAGATTTAATCGTAGCTAAAACGGCAAAGATTGGAGAAAAATTATCTCTACGTCGTTTCAAAATAGTTCACTTAAATGAAGGTGAAGTATTTGGTTCATACTTACATATGGGTGGAAGAATTGCAAGTTTAGTAGTTTTAAAAGGTGCCAATGAAACCGTTGCCAAAGATGTTGCTATGCAACAAGCTGCAATGAGACCAGAATATACCTTCATTGAAGATGTTCCAGAAAGTGTTGTAGAACATGAAAAAAGTGTTCAAAAAGAACTAGCAATGTCTGAAGGAAAACCTGCTGATATTGCTGAAAAAATGGTCAATGGAAGAATCCAAAAATTCTTTAAAGAAATTTGCTTAGTAGAACAAGCATTTGTAAAAGATGGAAATGTTTCAATCAAAGAATACGTAAAAAAGAATAATGGTGAAGTCATAAGTGCCATTCGCTTCGAAGTTGGAGAAGGTATGGAACATAGAAATGAAGACTTTGCTGCAGAAGTAATGAGTCAAATCAAAGGAAATTAACAATATTTAGACACTTATTGAAAAAAGTGTCTTTTTTTTAATAAAAAATATTGATATAATAAATCTAGGAAGTGATAGTGTGGCAATCAAAATAAAAAAGAAAAAACCTATGCCAACAATACAAAAAGTTTTTTATATTATTAGTGCAATCTTTTTATTGGGGGCATTCATATATTTAGGAACAAAAGATTTTCAAGCGCCGAATCGAAGAAAATCCGATAATATTGCCTTTTCAGAAGAATATGGAATCACAAGCGATAATATTTTTAAATACAAAACAACCAAAGAGACACTAAACATAATGCAGGAAGGTTCAGGAATCATATTTTTTGGTTTTCCAGAAAATGAATGGAGCAAAGAATATGCAATAATGATGAACGAAACAGCCAAAAAATTAAATATAAAAGAAATCTATTATTACAATTTTAAAGCGGCTCGTAGTTCCAATAATCACAGTTATAATCAAATGGTAGAGATATTAAAAGACTTTCTTCCGACTATGGATACAGGAACCCAAAATATATATGCTCCATCCATGGCAATTATCAAAAATGGATATGTTTTATTCTATGATTCAGAAACATCCATTACTCCTGGAACCATAAAACCTAAGGAATATTGGACTACAGAAAATATAATACAAAAAGAAAGTATGATGCAAACCATGTTTGAAACATACTTGAATTCAAATTAGAAAGAAGGAAAATATGAATACGGAACAAAAAATGCAAAAAGCAATCGAAAACTTAGATGAAAGATTAACAACCATTAGAGCTGGAAGAGCAAACCCAGCCATGTTAAATAAAATTATGGTAGAATACTATGGAGTACCAACACCCATACAAAGTGTAGCAAATATCACCGTTCCAGAAGCAAGACAACTCATGATCAAACCTTTTGACAAGACTACATTAAAGAATATTGAAAGAGCGATTAATGAAGCAAACCTAGGTATCGCACCAACCAACAATGGAGAAATGATTATATTAACCATTCCTGAACTAACAGAAGATCGAAGAAGAGAATATGTAAAACAAGCAAAGGCAGAATGTGAAGATACAAAAATAGCCTTAAGAAATATAAGACAAGATGCCAACAACGAAATCAAGAAAATGGAATTTACCGAAGATATTGAAAAAGAAGAACTAGAAAGCATTCAAGAACTGATCAATAAATATAACAAAATTGTAGACGAAAAATATAAAGAAAAAGAAGCTGAATTGATGTCTGTCTAGGCTTCTTTTTATTTTTCAAAGAAAAATAGGGATAATATGCAGTTTTTTCTTGCAAGTAAATAGAAAGAAGTGTTATAATCTTTAGTAGGTAAAACGAGAGGAGGGGAAGTTTGATGAACTCGAATAAAGTAATCGTAAAAGATGGCGATATTGACAAAGCATTAAGAAGATTTAAAATTGTCGTTGCAAAAAGTGGTGTCCCTTCTGAACTAAAAAAAAGAAAACATTATGAAAAACCAGGCGTAA
>JAFUYX010000007.1 GCA_017476885.1 Bacilli bacterium
AATCGATTTTACAAGAAAGATTGACATGAATGAAATCAATGCTCTATTAGAAGAAAAGGAATCCTCAGAAAACGAACATACCACTCCAAAAGTGGATTCATCAAATCCATTAAAAGAGGAAATAAAAAAAGAAGAACCAAAGAAAATAGAGTTGTCAAAAAAAGTTCGAAGAGAAGAACTTGAATTGCCAAAATTAAAAAAAGAAACAGCAAAAATAGAATATACAACTCGACTAGATTTAAACGAAATTCAAAAGAAAATCAATAAAAAATAGAAGGAAGTGAAGAGATGAAAAGATTCATGAATAAAATAGATACTCAAAAATTTTTTCACTATCTTCTTCCAACAATGATTTTTATAATTGTGATAAGTATCTTAGCGGCGAGTCGTATTACTCAAGCACGATACGAAACCGATACAAATGCAAGAGTTTTGCCAAGTATTGCTTTCTTCGTGGTGGGAGTAGAAAGTCAAAATAAGCAGATTAAACTAGAAAGTATAGTTCCAAGAACAGAGCCATATCTTTATTCTTTTGAGGTGTCAAACTTTAATGACTCCAAAAAAGCTAATGTAGACTTAACATATTCCATAGAAATCATTACAACCACAAATATGCCTTTAAACTATAAAGTTTATAAAGAAACTGTAAATGGAGATGAAATTGTCGATGAAGATTTCATCACAACAGACGAAAACGGGGTATACTATCGGCATTTTAAAATTGATGGCGTATCAGAAATGAACTATCAAGAAAGAGTAACTAATACCTATATCCTTTGGGTTGAATTTCCTCTCCAATATAAAAACAACCCAATTGATTATGCAGGAATTATTGATTTAGTCGATATCAAAATCAACGCAGAACAGGTCGTGTAATATGAAAAATTGGATGTTAAAACATAAAAAGACAGTGTTACCAGTACTTCTAGTGTTTGGATTAACCATTGGGTATACTGCTGCCAAATACATTATTGAAGAATTTCATAGTTATTATACCAATAGCAAACATTTTTATTTTACAAGTAACATTTTAACGAAAGAGGAAAGCCTATATCAAGTGAACAATTGGATAGGAATGGGATCTTTTACTCTTTCATACGATTTATTTTCGAAGGATAATGAATATGTCTATACAGACTACGATATTCCCTATGAAACATTTTTCACATGCCCTGAAGATGTAATCTGTTCAATAGATAAAACGACAGGAACCATCTACCAAGCAAGTCATTCGGATACAGTGACCTTAAGCGTTTCTCCAACTAGGCCTTACCAAGAAGGAGAGACGATGACAATCGAACTTATGGCCAAGAGTACCTCTCCATACGTTACGGAACTAAAGGCTAAGTTTGAATACATCGTAGGAAAACAAGGAGTTACCTATGAAATCGAAGATCAAAAAAACCAAGCCTATCTCCTTTTAAAAGTAACCAGTGCACTCAGTTATTGTACCATTACCGAAGCCTTTTCTACCTATTCAGTAGGAGATAGTATAGAAAGAAGTGTATACAACACATTTACTCCAGAAGAAAAGAAAAAATGCCATGGGCAAGACGTTCATCTTGATTTTGACCCATCCATTCTTCGTCTAGATACGACAAGTAATATTTTAGAAAATGCAACCAACACCAAAACAACCGTGGGAGATTATGAATTTATCAATCACTTAGACTTTAATATTGCCCCAATGAGTACCATTGCGGTGAAGTTTTACAAACAACAACCATCTATGAATTATACCTATCCAATTACAAATAGCAGTAGCATTGTTACGGTTACATTTGAATAAGAGAAGGAGAGAACTATGGAATATAATATTATTGCAATTTACACCAAATACATCAAAGAACAACTACTAGCCTTATTAAAACTAGTATTAAAAAAAGACTACAACAATTCATTATGCAAAAAACTAGTGAACCGATACATTGAGGTTCGATACTATAACGAAACAAACTATGCCAAAGACAAAGATTTTGTAATTCGTTTAAACAAAGATTTATTAGAAATCTATGAAGAAGAAGTGAATGCTGAAAACGAAGAAATGTTAAAAAATGCCGTAGCAATGTTTGCCTATATCCTCTCATTAGATGATTTATACGATGGTAGAGAAGATATGGAAATTCTAAGTATGTTAAATACGGATGAAAATTTAAAAATAGAAAGAGACCAAGACTTGAAAAAGAACTTAAGAAAATGGTATTTTAATTTTAAAAAAGGAAAAGAAAAATTCTTTAATACCTTATTTACAAAAGAGTTTTCAATCTCAGAGAAAAGAGTGTATAAAAAGACAAGTGAGCCTCGATTAGAACATAATGTAAAAATATCCAATCTATATAGTGAACTAGCAATTTCAAAGGCCTATCAAAGTGGGATTGTAGCAGAAGATAAACTTTTTATAACTTCAATTCTAGTTTCGAAGAGCATTTTAGAAAATGCCATTGCTCTAGATTTTACAAAAAAATATATTATCCCGATAGAAAAAAGTCTGTTTCTAAAGAAAAAGAAATTCAATCGTTTCATGGCCTCACTAGATAATCCTTTATCTAAAAAACTAATCTCCTTAAAGATAGAAGCCAGTGATTATCTAAAGAATAAAGAATGGATTCAAGAAAAAATGAAAGATGGATTCTCTTTTGCAATCGTGTTAAATACCGAAGTCCCTGAAAGTGAATTTATCTTATTTTCTTATCTTTATGTATTTGAAGAAAGTGAATTATTTGATATAATAATGAATAGTAAAGATCAGATACCAAGTAAAATTATTATAATATAGGAGGTCAACATGAATACATTTTTACGATTTCTATATGAGTTTCTATCCCAATTCTTCAGGGGAGTAAAATTTATCATAGAAGGTATTTTTAAAGGGTTTGTCACCATGTTTAACTTTAAAGAGTACTTAAGAGTCATCAATGATTATAAGAATGACTTTACTATGCCAGAATGGATTTTGGTAGGAATTGCCGTACTCATTACTCTTGCTGTACTAGCTCTCATTATCTTTGTAGTTTACTTCTTAATTCGTAAATACATTCGAATTAGAAAAACATTAGTAGAACAAGAGTCTTTATTAGAGGAAGTGGCAACCTTAAATAACGAAGTAGCTAAACTCATCAAAGAAAAAGAAACGATTCTCGCCATGAAAGTTTCCAAACTAGGATTAAAACCAGAGGAGAGTGACGAAGAAGAAGTCAGTGAAGAAAATGGGGAACTGATCAATCAAGACACCGATATTCGTTTCCCTAAACTATACGAAGTAGATGAAAGATACAAGGCTTACAAAGTAGCCAATTACAACAATTCCTATGAACTACCGGAACTCGTAGATTTATTTCGAAATTTCGCTGCAAGCAAGTTAAAACTTTACTATACCCAAGATATGATTCGATTATTTATTTCATCCCTTGCTTCAACAAAATTAGTAATCTTACAAGGTATCTCTGGAACAGGTAAAACTTCTCTTGCTTATGCTTGGGGAAAATTTTTAAAACATGATTCTTGTATTGCTTCTGTTCAACCTTCTTGGCGTGATAGAACAGAACTATTTGGATATTTTAACGAATTTACCAAGCGATTCAATGAAACCGAAGTTTTAAAAGAAATGTATGAAGCAGGATACACCGATGATGTTTATACAGTAATCTTAGATGAGATGAACATTTCCCGTGTGGAATATTATTTTGCCGAGATGTTATCCATTCTAGAAATGCCCAATAAAGATGAATGGATTGTTGAAATTGTTCCAAGTGCATGGAAAAATGACCCAGTAAGATTAAAAGAAGGAAAGTTAAAAATTCCACCAAATGTATGGTATATTGGAACCATCAATAACGATGATTCCACCTTCATGGTCACAGATAAAGTCTATGACCGTGCCATGCCAATTGATATCAACGACAAAGGACAGGTATTTGAGCCTATTGATACTCCAGCCCAAGATATCAACTATTCTTATTTAGATAAGAAATTTACAGAGGCCATTGCAAACAATCCAATTCATGAAGACAACTTAAAAAAGATTGAAGAAATGGACGATTATGTGATATCTCACTTCAGAATTGCTTTTGGTAACCGAATTGTAGCCCACATGAAAAAATTTGTTCCTGTATATGTGGCATGCGGAGGAGATGAAGTCGATGGAATCGATTACTTCATAGCCAGAAAAATACTACGTAAATTTGAACAATTAAATGTAGCATACATTCGGGATGAAATCGATGGATTTGTCGACTTCTTGAATAAAAAATTTGGGGATAATAAAATGCATGAATGCATTGAATATTTATTAAGACTTAAGAAAATGAGCTAGGTGATATT
The DNA here is from genome assembly GCA_017476885.1 of Bacilli bacterium. Lineage (GTDB taxonomy): Bacteria > Bacillota_I > Bacilli_A > RF39 > UBA660 > Ventrenecus. The sequence goes on from JAFUYX010000007.1 coordinate 4,321, forward strand.
ATGGAAAAATTAAAATCTGTGACACTTTATGAAGAATCCAGTGAGAAGAAAGTCGAAAGATTTCAAACCAATACGAGATCTTCACTCAATATTCATACCGACATCAATAAAGTCGAAGCTGATTTTGAATGGTTAGAAATCATGGAAAATACAATTCGTTATCTAGATAACATACTGCGAAATCCCAATCGTTTCATTGTCAATGAAGAAGAAATCGTAAAAGTAGAGTTAGCAAGAAGAATCACAGTCGACAGCATTCGACACTTAGCAAAACACACCAGTTATATTCAAAAAATAGAAGATAACGGAGATGTCAAACCCTCTAAAATCTTAAATATCAACAAAGATGAAAGCTATGATACCTATGAGAATCGTCTCATCTATACTTTAATTGACAACATGAGGAACTTCTTAGAGATTAAGAAAAAATCTTATGTGGCTGGTTCTAGTATTAAAGATTTAAAAAAAGCCCGTTACGAGGCAAGAAGTAAAATTGGGAGTGAACAAATATTTATGGAACTCTCATTTACCAGTACCTTCCAAGACAAATCAATGCCAGAGGGAGATCCTATTGAAGTAAGAATTGAAAAACTAGATAATAATATCTCCATGCTTTGTAACACAGAAGTATATAAAACCTTAAAAAGAGCGCATGTCGCAAGAGTCATTCCACCCATTAAGAAAACCAACGTAATATTGAAGAATACCAATTTCCAATATGCCATGAAACTTTGGGATTACTTGCAAACGCATGTCGCAGACGACACCAAAGTATTTAAACAGAATAAAACATACGATGAAAATGGAATTTTAAAAGAATACTTCAATGAATCGTTTTTACTCGATTATCTTGCCATGAATACCTTAAGCGAAAACAAAGATTTAAGTAAGAAAACGCAAACCATCGAAGACATCACAGATCGTCTAATTCAACGGATAGTAGAGTTAAATTTAGATTTACCTCTATCGACTTTAAAAGATAAAATCGGAGAGAGAATCGCCATTACGAAGTATAAAACAGAAGCTTCTTTATCAGAAATCAGTAATGTATTTGAAAAAAGTATTAAAAATTATTTAGAAAAAATAGAAAATATAGAAATGTAGGGATGTAAATATGAAGATGCTATGGAAGATTATAAAAGGATGCTTAACCGTATTTTTGATATTAATGTTACTAGTCGTTTTATTCCAAAAAATTACGGATAGTAAAATCACCATTGGAAATATCTATATTTTCCAAGTAGCAACTTCATCTATGACTCCAGAATACCAAGTAGGAGATGTCATTATAGTCAAAAAAGAAGAGGCTAAAAATATTGAGGTAGGAGATGATGTCACTTATCTTGGAAAAGCTTCTTCAGTAAAAGACTTACGAATTACCCACCGAGTAATTCGAAAAAGAGAAGAGAACGGAAAATTTTATTTTACAACCAAAGGAATCGCTAATGAAGTAGAGGATCCAGAAATCAGTGAAGATAGTTTATATGGAAAAGTAGCTTATCATACTGTGATTTTTAGTTTCTTAGGGAGACTAATGACCAATGTAGTTTGGTACTATGTATTATTTATTGCCGTTGGTGTAAGTGTTTCCTATGATATCATCGCTCCGCATTTCATAAAGGAGGACGAAGATGAATCTTGAAGAACAAGAACCGAAAAAGAAAAAAAGAAAAATAAGTCTTGTTCGAATCATTTTCTTAATTTTACTTGTTTTATCCAATACTCTTGCTTGGTTTATCTATGTCACAAGAATCGATAATAGTGTATCTGTACACGTAAAGTCTTGGGATGTCGTCTTCCAAGATGGAGAAAACGAAATTTCTACTACCCTAGATATATTAGTAGATAATATATACCCTGGGATGGAAGATTTTCATTATGATATTTCTGCCTATAACAAATCAGAAGTATCTGCATATTTAACCTATAAAATCTTAGAAGCCGATATCTTTGGCACATCCTATATTACCAAAGAAGGGCGAGAAGAAAGAAAAGAAGAAGAACAAGAGGGAGATCTCTCTAGTGCTGAACTAGAAGAAAAATTTAAAAATGATTATCCATTCTCTTTAACAATAGGAGTTTCAAATACTCATATATCAGAAGAAAATGGAATGGAAGAGTATCATGTAAATCTAGTGTGGCCCTACGAAGGGAAAAGTGATGAAGAAGACACAAGATGGGGAATCAATGCTGCAAACTATCATAAAAATCATCCAGGGAAGCCAGGAATGGTTTTAAAAATAAAAATATCCATTACTCAAGACGAACAATAGAATCTAGTCCACTAGATTCTTTCGGTTCAATGATTTCTAGTGTGAAGTAAAAATCATTAAAATTGAATGCTAAAAATTAAAAAACTATAATTTTTAGTGTGAAGTTAAATGGGAAAAGCAATAATTTCTGGTGTGAAGTAGGGATGTGAAAAACATCCCC
>JAFUYX010000008.1 GCA_017476885.1 Bacilli bacterium
CGTATGAAGATTACATCTGTAACGGTTCGTAAAATTACGAAAGAAAATTCAAGATTGAGAGGAATCGCATCTGTATTATTAGATGATTCTTTCGCTATTCATGATATTCGTATTATTGAAGGCGATAATGGATTATTTATTGCAATGCCTAGTAGACAAACTTCTACTGGAGAATACAGAGATGTTTGCCATCCAATTAATCCTGACGTAAGAAGTGCGTTTACAGAAGCCATTATTGATGAATACAATAAAGTTTCTGAAGAAGAATAGAGAAATTCTAGAGAAATCTAGAATTTTTTTTATGCTATATTCATATCTTTTTATAGGTGATAATGATGGAAATGAATACGGAATTTATAACTAGCAGCACTCATGAAGTGAAAATTGTAGATCGAAAAGAAATCTCTTTTAGTGGAGTTAAAAAAATTGTAAGTTTTGATGCGGAAGAGTTTTTATTAGAAACGATTATGGGAATGGTCTTATTAAAAGGGAATGGACTGGAGCTGTTAAGACTGGATACTCATGATGGGAATGTTCGAATTAAAGGAAAAATTAATTCTTATCAGTATTTAGAAAATGGTAAAGTAAAGAATAAAGAAGAATCATTTCTTTCTAAGTTATTTAAATAATGAGTGTTATTTTTCAAATTATTAGTTTTATTGTTTCTTTTTTATATGGGGTGTTCTTTGCTTTTTTGTGTAAAATTCACTTTTTTTATGTCAATCCGATGAAAGTATATTGGCAATTTATATTAACTATTATTTTTATTTTAGATTCTGTTTTGGGGTATGTTCTTCTTTTATATCATATCAATGAGGGAGTGATTCATATTTATTTTTTGATTTTGGTCTTGCTAGGATATTATTCTTTTCATATTTTACAAAAAAAGTGTAAACCATTCAAAAAACACTTGCCTTTTCTAGAAAATAAAAATAAAGAATGATATAATGATTCTGAGGATATAGGTGATATCATGCAAAAGAAAGGACTAAAAAAGGCTAAGAAACGTTTTTTTGCTTTGTCATTTCTGTTTATCGGAATTGTAGTATTATCTTTTGCTTCAATTTTTGAAGATTGCATGCAAATCATGAATAATCGAAATGAACTTGCTACTTTGACGGATTATTATCATGAACTTTTACAGGAAGAGGAAAGTTTAACAAGTGAAGTTACTAAGCTCCATGATCCTGAATATGTTGCTCGTTATGCAAGAGAAAGATATATGTATTCTTTACCTGGAGAGTTTATCATTAAAATGCCTAATCAAAATGATTAATTGACGTAAGAAACGAAAGAAAGACTTTTCTTATCGTTTTTTTTATTTTAAAATAGATGTTGTGATATTATGGAAAAGAAGTTGTATATAAAAAAATTTGATTTGAAACTCGATGAGGTGTTATTTGTTTCTGATTTTGCAATTGATTTTAATCATTATCAATCGGTTTGTTTTCTTGCTGAAAGCGGTTCAGGGAAAAGTGTTTTATTGAAAACTATTCAAAAGTATTCTCCTTCTTGTGTTACCTTTTATCTTGGGGAAGAATCTGCTTTTGATAATTATAAAAAGGAGTTGAATTATCATAATAGAAGTGACAAGGAAAAACGACTTATTGATTTGGTTTGTAAAAATTCTTTTGCATTAAAAAAGAAGATTGCTCTTTTGAAGGTGTTGTTTTCTTCTCAAGAATACTTTTTTTCTGATGATTTGCATTCTTTTTTGAATCATCATGAGTTTTGTGAAGTGTTTTGTTTTTTACAAGAAAAGGGAATATCGATATTTTACGCGACAAGTTCCATTGAAGATAGTTTCCTCTTTGATTATTTGATGGTACTTAAAAATCAGCGTATTGCTATGGAAGGGAAGACAACCTCGGTTTTAAAAGAAGAGAAAATGTTGAAAACTCTTGGATATTCATTACCATTTTATGTGAATATGAGTATTCAACTTGGATATTATGGTTTGTTAAATCAGATTTGTTATTCAAAGGAAGAATTGGAGAGTGCATTATGGAAATAGATTTTTTTCGGTTTCAAGATACTTTAAATTTTTCAATCTTGGTTCATTTTCCTGTTTCTTTAGATTCTGTTAGGGTGAAAGATGGAATTGGTTTTGTCTGTAGGAAAAGAATGGATGAAAAAGATATTCTTTCTTATTTAAATCCAAATCATACTATTTCAGATTTAAAAATTGAACAAGTGTTAAAGATGGTGCATTTTAATTCGCAGGGAAGTATTTCTACTATGTCTTTGCTTGAAATGCAAAAACTTCAACTCGCAAAAATTTTACTTCATCTTCCTAAGATGATTGTCCTTGAGTATTTTTTTGTGGATATGATTGATTGTGTAGTTCAATATTTTAAACGTTTATTTCGAAATTTACTCTATAAAAAAGGGGTATTTATTGTATTAATAGAGAATGATATGAACTTTATTTGTGAGACAGTAAAAAAGATGTATCTTTTTACTAAGTCTGGAAAATTTCAACTCATTGATGATTTTTATGATGATAAAATATATGAGTATGTGGAGATGCCTTATACCGTTGAACTGGTGAAATATTTGGAATCGAAAGGGCATCATATTGATCATGATGTTACTTTTTTAGAAACATTAAAG
>JAFUYX010000009.1 GCA_017476885.1 Bacilli bacterium
AGTCCTTTTGGACTTGAAGCCAGTCTTCGACATTTGGCTTTGATTTCAGGCGCTGTCACTGAAGCATCATCTTCAATATAGATGTTTGTTCCTGAAAGTTCACTCATTGCTTCGGTATACCTTTTCCAATCATTATCACTTAACATTCCTGTCTTTAATTTATCTCCTTCGATTTGACCTACTGCACTAATCATACGATTTACGAGTTGTTCAGCACTCATCTCCAAGTTGAATATGGCTACGGCTTTATCTGTAGACATCGCGGCATTGACGGCCAGATTTAGAGCAAATGCTGTTTTTCCCATACCTGGACGAGCAGCTATGATAATCATTTCTCCTTCATGAAGACCAGAGGTCGCTTTATCTAAGTCTATAAACCCAGTTGGAAGTCCTGTGATAGCCGATTTATTCTTGCTTAATCTTTCTAAGTTTTCATGTGCTTCTCTTAGTGCCTCGGTGATTGGTTTAAACTCCGATGTTTTTCTAGTTCTTACTACATTTAATAGTTTGGTCTCAGAAGTATCTAGAATTTGGGTAAGCCCATTTGTTTCGTTGTAAGCATCTGTAATAATGTTGGTTGCCGTATCAATCAGTTTTCTTCTTGTTGCCTTGTCTTTGACAATTTCCATATAGTAGTTTAAATTGGCTGAGGTTGCAACAGAGTCTACAATTTCAGATAAGTACTCTACTCCTCCGATGGCATTTAAATTTTTTTGCTTGTCCAGTTCATTTTTGACTGTAGTAATATCGATGGGTGTTCTATTCTTATAGAGTTCACTTAAGGCTTGAAACACACGTTTATTGGCATCAGAAAAGAACATGTCTTCACTCATGTTTTCCATGATGCTTTCCATAGCAGTGGGGTTTAAAAAGGCCACTCCTAGAACAGACATCTCTGCTTCTATATTTTGAGGCATCACTCTTTCTGCCATCGTACTCACCTACTTCTTTAAATTTACTTTTAAGTTGAACACCACTCTTTTATGTAGTTCTATTTTTACGTCGTGTACTCCTAATGTATCTAAATTATGATCTAGTTTAATGCACTTCTTATCAATTAAATATCCCATCTTCTTTAGTTCTTCACTGATTTGTTTGGTTGATACCATTCCAAATACTTTATCTTGTTCTCCTGTTTTTACCTTAAAACTTAATTGTTTCTTTTCTAACTCTTTTTTTATTTCAGTTAAAGAAGCCACTTTCTCTTCCTCTTCTAGATGTCTATCTAATAATTCCTGATCTAGCACGCTTTGACTTTTTTTGGTTTGAGGGACAGCAAGCCCTTTCTTTATGAGATAGTTGATTGCATATCCATCACTTACTTCAATAATATCATCTTTCTTCCCTTGCTTTTTTACATCTTGTAATAAAATTACTTTCACGGAAAATACCTTCTTTCTTAAGTGTCACTATTATAGCACAATTTTAGCAATTATTTCGATAAATTATTTTGATTCTCTTGAATGACCTTTGTTAAAAAATCTATTGATTCATTTACTGCATCGATTGTTTTATTTTTAAGTCGGTGAGAAACTATAACGGGATGTTTTTTTTCTATTTTATCCCATAGCAATTCCAAAGGCGGTATTTTATGTATCATCTCTTCAACTAAAATGATGTATGATTTATCACTTGCATTTATAAAACTACGTATAGTAGTAATTGTATTTTTATCTTTTGAGATAGGAAACGGTTCTAAGCAGTATTCCTCACCTGCTTCATGTATTTCGATAGTAAAACACAAATCAAAATCAAAGTATGGAGCAAGAGTTGGTTTATCATTATCTAAGATAATGATGTTGTCATAATGCAAATCTGGGTCGCCAACTAGAATTTGAAAAATAAAATATTTAACAATTTCTTCCATTAAAGAACTTACAATTTCATCTTTATCTTTTCTATTTTTGTAGTAATAATCTAAAGCCCACCATATCGTTTCTAAATTGTGAGTTTGATCCAGATAATGCTCATCATCAAAATCACTTTCATGGGTTGATATAACATTTTCATGGTAATTCTCTAGAATTTGTCTTATACTAATTTCTTCTTGATTGGAAGGATTATAACTTCTTGACACTAATCCTATTTCTTCGCCATAATAAGCGACTTTAAAATCCAATCTTTTTATTCCAATACTTCTGGCCATCTCACTGGCTAGTAAACTTGAAAGTAAGTCTTCACGATTACACGCTTTAAAGTAATATTTTTTTCCGTCTTGCTCAAAAGTATAAATATGATGGGTTCCTTTTGAAGTTATTTCTAAGTCTTCTTTTGTTAAATCGATATATTTGGCCATTATTTATGTCCCCTTACGTGTTCATTGTATCAAAAAAAGATAGGTTTGCCTATCCTTATTTTGTAAATGGTATTAATGCCATAAAACGAGCATATTTAATTTGCTCAGCAATATGTCTTTGATGTTTTGCACAAGCACCAGTCATTCTTCTAGGTAAAATCTTACCTTTTTCACTGATGTATTTGTTCATAATCATCACATCTTTATAATCAACGCTTTTTCCAGCGCACATTTGACATATTTTTTTCTTTTTTCTTCTAAATTCTGCCATCGTTTATTCTCCTTTCCTAAAATGGAAGATCATCATCAGATAAGGCAATTTCTTCGCCAAAATCTTTGAATGGATCTGTTGAGACATCTGTTGTTGGCACAGTCTCATCATAGTTAGGCATTGGTTGTGAATAATCGTTTGAACTAGAGTTTGACGCATTTCCGCGACTTCCCAAGAATGTTACGTTATCAGCATATACATCAGTGGTATAATGCCTTTGTCCGTCTGCTCCGTCATATTGTCCTGTTTGAATTCTTCCTTCTACTGCAACTTGAGAGCCTTTATTGCAATATTTGGCAATATTTTCTGCTTGTCTTCTCCAAGCAACACAACTGATAAAATCTGTTTGAGCCTGGTTTCCGGCTTCTCTATTTGCTTGTGAAAGAGGTCTTGAAACTGCGATAGTAAAACGAGTCATAGATACTCCGGATGGAGTTGTTCTCATTTCTGGATCTCTAGCTAATCTTCCGATTAATATAACTCTATTCATTTCCTACTCCTCTTCTTGTCGAATGATTAAATGTCTTAACACATTCTCGTCAAGACCAATCTTACGATCAAATTCATGAATGCAATCAACACTCGCTTCTACTTGCATCACATAGTAATATCCATTTAATTCTTTCTTAATAGGATATGCTAATTTCTTTTGTCCAAGTTCTTTAAATTCTACTACTTTTCCTTTTAAATCTGTAATAAGTGATTTGTAAGTATCAGCAGTTTTCTTAATGTTAGTACTTTCTTCTGCAGCACGAACGATGAACATGATTTCGTATTTGTTCATTTCTACACCTCCTTATGGTCTAATGGCTTTTTATCAATGTAAAAAGCAAGGAGTAATTTCTTACTCGCTTAGTATTTTAGCATAATAAGTTTTTAAATGCAATTATTTTTTCACCAAAAAATATCTCTTTTGTAGAGATATTTAACGTTTTAATCCTTGATAATCTGGAAAATTTTTATAGTATTGTTCTATTCTATCTATATAGCCTTTGGAACTCATTCCGTTATTAATGGAATACAATGGCTGAATATAAGTTTTTCTATCTTCTGGACTGATTCTGATGTCTTGTTGGTTATCTCCTATTTCAATGTTTTCTCTTGGGATAAACTCTAATCCTGCAGTAGTCATTAGAGTTTCTCTCATTTGATCAAAAGGAATGTGAGCAAAAGCATCAATTATTGTACTATCTAAGTCATGAGCGTCAAGATAAGATCCAAATTTTCGTAAAGATTTATTCTTGTTCAAATTATTTTTAATCGTAGTATAACTATCATTTCCTAAGGCAATGGCACCCGTTTGTTCTCTACCATATAACTCTTGTAATATCCTTGTAATATTTGCCTTTAGATTCATATCTGTTACGTAATCCCATAGTTCTGGTTTTGATATTAATTTACGATAATTTTCTCTCATCTCAGGGGTATTTGATTCTGCTTGTGATTCAATCTCCCAAGATTTTACCATTTCATTTTTATATGCTTCCTTGTCAAAATTTTGAACGCTTTGACCAAACTCTCCTAATTTACTGAAATCCATAGTATCTCTTCTCCTTTACTATTTTTAGTATATCATTACTCATTTCTTTAATCAATCTTGTTTACATTTGGATTTACACTCTTTATTTTTTTATCAATCCAAGTCCTAGTTGATCTTCGACTCCATAGGCTGATATGGTTCCATAAAATGGAGATTCATAAATTTGGTTAAAATATTTCAATGATTTTAGATACTC
>JAFUYX010000010.1 GCA_017476885.1 Bacilli bacterium
AGTACGAGAGGACCGGAATGGACATACCTCTGGTGTATCTGTTGTAACGCCAGTTGCAGTGCAGAGTAGCTATGTATGGAAAGGATAATCGCTGAAAGCATCTAAGCGAGAAGCCTCCTCCAAGATGAATTTTCCCATTCTTCGTGAAGTAAGAACCGTTGAAGACTACAACGTTGATAGGCTAGAGGTGGAAGCGTAGTAATACGTTGAGCTGACTAGTACTAATAGTTCGAGGATTTAACTTATTAATTATGTTATGAGTGATACATTATCTTGTTTTTAAAGGACAAAATCCTTTGTAGGTGACGATAGCCTAGTGGACCCACCTCTTCCCATCCCGAACAGAGAAGTTAAGCACTAGAACGCCGAAAATAGTGAATGCTAAGATAGGAAGTTGCCTACTTTTTTTTTTGCTTTAAAATAGATATTAAGATTGTAAAGTTATGTTAATAAGAAAACTAAATATTGCTTTTGTCAGAGAGGGTATATTACAATTAAGATAGGTGATAGAAATGGATTATAAATATACATCAAGAAGTGAAAATGATACTCTTGAACTAGCGCAAAACATCGAAAGTGAAAAATTTCCAAACATGGTAATTTGTCTATATGGTGAATTAGGAAGTGGCAAAACGTTATTTGTAAAAGGATTTGCTGGTGCATTAGGAATCGATGAAACCATTACTTCTCCAACATTTAATATTGTTAAAGAATATAATATGGGAGAACTTCCTTTATATCACATGGATGTTTATCGCTTAGAAGATCAAAAAGATAATATTGGTTTAACAGATTACTTTACTTCAGGAGGGGTAACCATGATTGAATGGGCTGATATGATTGAAAATGAACTTCCTGAAGAAAGATTAGATATTTATTTTTATGTAAAAGACGAAAATACAAGAACCATTGTTTTAAAACCATATGGAAAAATATATGAAGATATTTGCAATGCGGTACTATAACTTAGTACTTTTTTTATTTGACAAAAATTGAAATAGCCGATATACTACAATGGATTAGGGAAAGGGAGTAGTAAAATGGATACATTATATATTGATACTCACGATACTTCAGTAGTATTAGCATTATATAAAGATGAAATACTAGTAAGTAAGAAGGAGATTGAAAATAGCAGAGCTCATAGCGAAATTACCATTCCAACTTTAGTAAGTTTATTAGAGGAGAATCACATAACCATTCATGACATATCCGATATTATTGTTGTGAATGGTCCAGGATCCTTTACTGGAGAACGTTTAGGGGTCACTATAGCCAAGACTTTAGCATATACACTAAACATACCTATCCGTGTGATTACAAGTCTAGAAAGGTATTTAAATGAGGAATTATTAAAGGATAACGATTATCTCTCATTGAAAGAAAAAAATGGATATTATATTGCGAAGATAGAGAATGAGATGCTACAGGATTATAGATATTTAAAAAAATCTGAATATGAAGAATTTACCAAGCAAAATAACGTGATTGAGCCAACTAAAATTGATTATGAAAAATTATGTGCCTATGCTCATCAAAAGAAATCCTTAAATCCCCATGAAGTAAATCCTTTCTACGTAAAAACAATTGAGGTTGAAAAATGATTCGTGAGATTGAAGAAAAAGATTTTGAAAAAGTTTATCAATTAGGAGAATTATTGCATCCTAATTATAGAAATTTGTATCCTATGGAGAAGATGCTAAAGGAACCCTATTTTCATGTTTTAGTCTATGAAGAGAATAGAGAAATCCTGGGATTTTTAAGTTATACAGATTTGAAAGTATCGATAGATATATTAGATGTGGTTGTTGAGAAATTACATCGAAGAAATAAAATAGGAACCAATCTCTTAGACTATGCAATTACTTCTTCTACTCCAGGATGCGAAATCTATATTGAAGTAGATACCAAAAATGAACCCGCGATTTCTTTATATGATAAATTTGGTTTTGAAATCGTTGGAAAAAGAGAAAAGTATTATCAAGAAAACGATGCCTATGTAATGAAAAGAGTGATTTAAATGAAAAAAGATGTATATATTCTTGCCATAGAAACCTCTTGTGATGAAACATCTATGGCCATCATAAAAAATGGTAGTGAAGTAGATTCTCTCACCATACTTACCCAAATGGATACCCACGCTAATTTTGGGGGAGTAGTACCAGAAATTGCCAGTCGAATGCATACGGAAAACATTACCATGGTACTAGAAGAAACACTAAAGAAATCTAGTATTTCCATGGATGAGATTGATGCTATAGCAGTCACATATGCTCCAGGATTACTGGGAAGTTTACTTGTTGGAGTAGAATGTGCAAAAGTTCTGTCTTTAGTTTATAACAAGCCATTAATTGCTGTAAATCACACGATGGGGCATATTTATGCAAACAATATCGAACATGGAATTAAATATCCTAGTTTAGCCTTAATAGTAAGTGGAGGACATACCGATTTACTGATTTTAAAAAGTGAAAGTGAAATGGAAATCCTTGGAAGTACGATTGATGATTCTATTGGAGAAGTTTATGATAAAGTAGCAAGAGTCCTTGGTATGAAATACCCAGGAGGACCCAATATTGAGAAATCCGCTAGAGAAGGCTCCCCTAGTTATGAACTACCTAGACCTATGCTAGACAATTCCTACAACTTTTCCTATAGTGGTCTAAAAAGTTATATTATCAATCTAGTTCATAATGAAACTCAAAGAGGAAATGAAATTCGAAAAAATGATTTAGCTTGTTCTTTTCAACAAGTAGCAGTCGAAGAATTAACTAGAAAAGTAGAGCTAGCCATCAAAAACACAGGAATCAAGAATATGGTTTTAGCAGGAGGAGTATCAGCAAATAAATATTTAAGAGAGCAAATGCAAAACTTATGTGACAAATATCAAGTGGAGTTTCATGTTCCAAACATCTTATACTGCACAGATAATGCAGCCATGATTGGATGTGCCGCATACCCACTTTATAAACAAAAAAAGTTTGCTGATTATACCTTAAATGCCAAGAGCAGTGAAAACATCAAACAATATATAGATTTGAATACAAAATAAAAAAGTCAAAGTTTATTCCTTTGACTTTTTGGTTCTATAATTTCTAGTGTGAAGTAAATTTTTGAAAATTTACGATAAACATTGGAGAAAAGAGGCATTTTTTTGATTAAATTTTTTAATCGCATTTTTTGCCTCTTTTTTAGTCTTTTTTTGAAGTCATTAAAAATTGACAATGGAGTAAAAAATCATTTTCTGAATTTTTTAA
>JAFUYX010000011.1 GCA_017476885.1 Bacilli bacterium
GAAGTAGAATATGGAGAATATCCACAAACAATAGTTGATGAAGGTTATTCCAGTGAATTAGAAAGAGCATATAATAGTGGAAATATAAGGACAACAGGAAAAACTTATACGACTGATCCTGTAAAATACAATAAATATGATGATAGCTTTAGACCAAGAAGTCATGTTGAATATGAATATAATGGTAGAAAATATATTCGTTTTGAAGGTGATTATAATTGTCGTGGAGAAGTGTTATCCGATGGAAGAACAATAGTTTCTGGTAAACCATATTGGGTAGCAGTTGAACCAATAACTTGGCTAGTAGATGAAAGAGCAAATATAGCACTTTCAAAAAAATTGATATTTTCTGGAGTTCAGTTCAAAAATCGTAGAGATTATAAAGGCGATTTTGACAGAACCGATATAAAACAATTTATGGATCAATACTTTTCAAAAGAAATAGTATCTAATAGACTATATTCTCAAGTAGTATTAGAAAGTCAAATTCAAGAAGATATTGATGGAAAACCAAAAGTTAGAAAGCCAAACCCGTATGGTTTTAATTTTGAGGGTGTTTCTGAAGAAGATATCATAAGAGGCGCAATAGAGAGTAATGTTTCGGTTTTCTTGCATGGTAGATCAAGTGAAGGAAAATCAGCAAGAGTGAAACAATTAGATCCGGATTGTGAAATCATCTATATGAGAAATGCAACTCCAGATAGTTTAAATGGTAAGAGTGTATATAATGCATCAACAGGAGAAATGATTGATGTTCCTCCAACTTGGTATTCAAAAGTAAAAGAAAAATGTGAATCTGAACCTGATAAAATACATATCATCTTCTTTGATGAATTAACAAATGCACTTCCTTCCATACAAGGAATGGCATTTAATATCATATTAGATGGGGAAGTGAATGGAAAATGGAGATTACCAGCTAATGCAAGAATCGTAGCAGCAGGAAATGATTTAAATGATTCATTAGCAGCAAATCAAATGGCAGAACCATTATTCAACAGATTTGCTCACGTTTATATTAATACAACAGTAGATAGTTGGTTGAAATGGGCATCTACACCTAAAGAAAAATATGAGAGATTAGACTATAAGGAAGAGGAGCCAACAGCAAAAATTCATCCTTCAGTATATGCTTATATAGCGTATAAATCTTATAGTGGACATGACGTCTTAAGAACTCCATATACAGGAGTAAAACCAAATGCAGATCCAAGGAAATGGGAAATGGCATCAAAATTCTTATACAAAACCAAGCAACCAGAAATGTTAAGAGCATTGATAGGCGATGATTTAACAAGAGATTTTATCGCATTTGCAAGACAACAAGTAATCAGTGTAGAAGATGTAATTAATCATAATTATTCAAGTAGAGATTTAGAAATGGATGTATCTCAAAAATTTGCGACAGCAGTTGGATTATCCTCTGTTGATGATGAACATTTTGAAGTAGTAAGAGATTTTATGAAGCAAGTGGGTGCAGAACCAAGAGCTGCCTTTGAATCGATGTGGTCGCATGGAGAAGCAAGAAGATTAGAAAAGATTGCCGAAGTACAAATGGCTGATAGCTTATCACAAGGAGGAATAAGAAGATGAATAAAGAAAGATTAAATTTATTAGAAAGTTATATTAAATCTGGAGTATCTCCAGTATTGGTTCAAAACATACCTTCCAATTCTTTTAATAATTCAGTTATTATAAAATCAAATATTGATAAATCTGAATTAAATGGGCATTATGAAAATACAGATTTTTGTCCTCCATTTTGGTATAAAGAATTGTTAGATAAAAGTAAAACAAATTATGCTGTTTTAGTAATTGAAAATATAAATGAAATTCCATTAGAAGAACAAACTAAATTTATTGAGATACTTAAATATAAAAAAGTTAGTACATTTGAAATACCTAAAAATTGTTTAGTTATTGTTACTTGTTCTGATTTAACTGCTAATAAAATAAATGAAGAAGTATATTCATTATTAGCACAAATTTAAGGATAGCTTATGAACGTAGAATCTATTAAAAGAAGATTATTAGTTAAGTATCCTTTCTTTGGAAGTGTAGTAGCTAACTCTAATTTTATTGCTGAACCAGCAGTAGGAACAACAGGAACAGATGGCAAAAACATTTATTATAATCCCGACTTTATTGGATCCATCACAGATGATCAACAAACGTTTTCTTTTGCACACGAAATATGTCATATAGCATTTGATCACATTTTCAGAAGTGAAGGTAAAGATAAAGATTTATGGAATATTGCAACTGATTCGGTTGTAAATGCTTTTCTAAAACAAGATGGATTACCTATAGTTGAAGGTGGCGTTGATATTCCACAGGCAATTAATTATGATGCAGAGGAAATGTACAAAAAGCTTTTAGAGGAAAAGAAACAACAGCAACAACAAAGCAGTTCTAACGGTGAAAATTCACAAGAACAAGATAAACAATCACAAGAGCAAAGTGGTGATGGATTAGGAGAAGATTCACACGAAGAAGAAAAACAACAAGATGTTGGACATGACACTCATTCTATGTGGGATAAAGCAATAGAAAAGAGGCATCAAGAAAAGCAACAACAACCTGATGAAAATCAAAATAAAGATCAAGAAAAGAAAAAGAATGAAGAAATTAAAAAGTTAACAGAATTAGGTGAAAAAGAAGCATTTAAACAGAATAAAATAGAAAGAAAAAAACAACTAGAAGAATTAAGAAAAGCACTAGCTAGTCAATCACATGGTCATGGAAACACTACAAATAGTGAAAGAAGAAATATAACTGACATCCTAACATCTGAACCTCTTATTGATTGGAGAAGATTACTAAAAGAAGCTGTAAAATATGATATTGATTGGTCATATCAAAATGCTGGAATAGAGGATGGTGTAGTAACTGCATATTTGGAGGAAATGCCAAGACCAGAGACAGAAATCGTTTTAGATACAAGTGGTTCTATAGATGAAACACTACTTAGAAATTTTTTAAGAGAATGTAAAAATATATTACAAACATCTAAAGTTAAAGTTGGATGCTTTGATACGCAATTTTATGGTTTTACTGAAATTAAAGATGTATCTGATATTGACAATTTGCCATTTTATGGTGGTGGTGGAACTAACTTTGATGTGGCTGTTAATGCATTTACAAGAAGAGTTGAAAATAAAATAATTTTTACAGATGGAGATGCAAATATGCCGAGTACTCCAATAGATGCAATCTGGATAGTTTTTGGTGGAATA
>JAFUYX010000012.1 GCA_017476885.1 Bacilli bacterium
CGCGGCAACAGCACCAGCTCTTGTTCCAAGACCAGCTTGTTCTACCCTATAATACAAAAGTTCATCTAATAACTTTGCTTGTTCTTCACTGTCAACATGACACGTAAGTCTAGGCTTATCTTGTCCTTTCCAGACTGGTTTCGTAATCAAATCCGTAACAACGACTTCAATATTTTTTGTGACTTCTCCAACTTTTGCTTCCACTATTGTATTTCCAGCCGCAACCCCAATAATCTTATTTTTATCAGTTCTAGCAATACTCTCATCTTGACTTGTTAAAACGATATCCTCTTTAGGATTTCCTAGTTTCTTTGTTGAAAAAGTAATCTCTTTTTCTTCTTCTAAGACCAAATAAATCTTATTCTCACTTAAAGTAAAATCTACGACTTGATTCACATTTGGACTAATCTCTTGTTCCACTCTTTGCAAAGCATTTTGAATCACAACGTTAGAGTCTTTATTTTCTACTTCAAAAGAACATTCATTACCCACAAGATTATAAATTTTATCATTAATAATACACTCAGTATTCTCTTTCGCATTTTTAACTTTTATAGTAGCGGTAATGACTTCCCCATTTACAGAGTAGGATACATTCTCCACTTCAAGAGGAATAAAATAATACCAAACCCCCATAGTTATACCACCTAATAGTAACAGAACAACTAAAAGCAAAGCAACTTTCTTCATAAATACTTCAACCCACTTAACACAAGATTATTTTACTATAAATGAAAAAAAATAACAACCCTCTGATAGAGAATTGTTATTGGATTAATTTATCTAAATCAACGTCGCTTCTTTCATGTTTAATTTCTTCCCATTTTTCTGTCTTCTTAAACAAACAAATGATATTAATAGGAATCCAAGTTGCAATAAACAATGAGAACAAAATAACTCCAGAGAAAATGGATTTAACACTCTTCTTATTATATTTCACGACAAAGATATTCATGATTACATTCAAAATATAGAACACAATAAAGAAAATAAATCCAGTCGCATATAGATACGAGAAGAAATCAAATAACTCTACTCCCGTAACATGGAAAATAAATAACACAATAGCTAAGAAAAATCCCAAAACGACAACAATCGGAGCCATATACATCATAAGCATATCAAAGCAAGCAATATTTCCAGTTCGAAAGAAACTTGACAATAATTTTTTACCATAAAGTTTTAAACACATCAAAGTTCCAGAAGTCCATCTCTTTCTTTGCTTCCATGAAACCCAAAAATTTCGAGGATGTTCATCATAAGTAATGGCTTCTTCCACAAAAGCAACTTGAATTCCTCTTAAAGCACATTGGCCTGTAAATTCACTATCTTCAGTCAAAGTTTTGGTATGGAACCCATCTTTGACAACTTCCTTACGAATCATAAAACCTGTTCCGTTAATGGCAGCAGATCCAGAAAAGTTCATTCTGGCACGATTAAAGAAGAAATTCTGAATAAAATAAAACAATGTATAAGAACCAGTTAACCAATTATCACTCATATTCTTTGAATCTCGAAAACATTGAGCTACTTGAGCCCCTTCACATAAAGCATCATTCATTCTCGCCAAGAAATTTGGATGAACTAAATTATCAGCATCAAAAATAATATACGCATCAATATCTTTTCTTTTATTCAAAATACTAAAAGTATATTGTAAAGCATCTGCTTTTACTTTCACAGGCACTTTCACATCAATCACTTTAGCGCCTGCTTTTTTAGCAGCCCCTGCAGTATCATCCGTACAGTTATTAGGAACGGCATAAATCTCATACAGATCTTCAGGGTACAATTGTTTTTTCAAACTTTCAATTAAGGCCCCAATGACCTTCTCTTCATTTCTACTTGGAATAATAATGGCAAATTTATGCTTTGGTTTATGACGTCCAAACATACTCTTATGATAATTTTTAAATCCAAATAATCCAGTAATCGTAAAATACATACTATAAATAAACGATAACGCAAATAAAACATAATAAATAAAAACGATAACTTCGATCACAACATTCAATCCTCTCTTTTGTGTTACATAACAAAATTATAGTATAATCCCTCCAAAAAAGCAATGGTCTTATTCTCAAAGAAACAGAAATAGGTTTTATTCTTCGGAAAATAGCAAGCCTATTCGATATCCTAAAATAACTAAAATAAAAATTAATAGCAAATTAGAAGAAGAAAAATCTTGGATAACGTTGAGCAATAAAAAATAAAGGGCATAAAAAAGAAAAGCATATATAATATCCCAAAAAGAAGTACTATTTTTAAAAAACAAAAAAGAAAGAATTCGAATAAGCAAAAGAAATCCAAGAAGAAATCCCAAAATAAAGAAGAAAAGAACCCACATATTTTGAAAAGGATTAGAAAATAAATTTAGTATAAACTCATAGCTTCCTAACATCATATACGTGGCTGTACTAGAAATGCCTGGAATCATCGTTGTCACAACTTCAACAAATCCAAGAGTAAAAACAAAACAATAATCAAGCACAGCCCCCTGAAAAAGAAAATGTGCAAAAGAAAATTTAGAAAACAATAGAACAATCACCATAAAAGTAAGAAAAGCCAAGAGGATATCTTTAAACTTTAAAGGATGATCTCTAAGTACTTTAGGAATTGTTCCTAACAATAAACCAAGAAACAGCATCATTGTATATACATAATATTGATTATACAAAAACAAGAGCAATTGACTTCCCATGATGATGGAAAAAACAATCCCCAAGATGAAAGGGGCAAAATAAAAGAGATTTTCTTTAAAATGATTTTTAAAACAATGAAGTCTTTGTATAGTCTCTTCATAGACACCTAAAGAAATAGCCAGAAAAGACCCGGAAACACCAGGGATCACCTTTCCTATTCCAATAACAAGACCTTTAAAAAATAAAGAAACATATTTCATCATACTTCTATTCTATTTCAAAAACTTTTTTTTATGTTTTTCCTCTTTTTCGTATATAATAGAAGAAAGGGTGATCCATATGAAAAACAAAATATTAATAATAATTATTTTTTTACTGATAGTAATAATCCTCATTTTAGAAAACAAAGAACCCGAAGAACTTCCTTCTTCCACTGATATAAAAACAAATAATAACACTTTTGAAATCTATGAAAAACACTACGTAAAAGAGCTAATCAAAGAAAGCAATGTAGAAATTATAAATTCAGAAGATTTACTACCAAATGAAGAACTAGGAAAACACACTTATCTTCTTAAAATCAAAGTAAAGAAAAAAGAATATACCTATCCTATTGAATATGAATTAAAAGATTCCACTCCCCCAGTATTCATAAAAGCATCAAGCAACTTAACGATTTTAAACGACGACATGCAAGACCTATGTGAAAAAATAGTTTATGCCGATAACTACGATAGTCACCCTACCTGCAAAGTATTAGGAACTTATGAACAAGGAAAAAAAGGAACCTACCAAGGGCTAGAATTTATAATCACCGATTCCAGTGGAAACGAAAAAAAATGGCCCTTTACTTTAAATATTATTGAAAAAACACCTTCTTCTACTCCCTCTCAAACCAAACAATATCTCCCAATTGATGAAGTATTAAAAAAATATAAAACGAGTAAAACCAGTATCGGAATAGATGTATCAAGATGGCAAGGAAATGTAGATTTTCAAAAAGTAAAAGACGCCGGAATTGAAGTTGTTATTATGAGAATAGGAGCGCAAGTCAGTAAAGAAGATAGCCTTGATATGGATTCAAAATTTCTTACTTATTATGAAGCAGCTAAAAACGTAGGTTTAAAAATTGGCGTTTATGTCTATAACACAGCAACAACCAAAGAAGGAGGTAAAAAAACAGCAGAATGGGTCATTGAACAACTTCATGGTGATTCCCTAGATTTACCAGTTGCTTACGATTTTGAAGATTGGGCTAATTTTATGGAATATGAGTCTTCTCTATATTCTCTAAGCAGTGCTTACAAAGAATTTGAAAAAACATTAAAAGAACATGGTTATGAAGCAATGCTCTATAGTTCAAAATTCTACTTAGAAAATGTCTGGATGAACTATGAAGATTCAAATATTTGGCTAGCCCATTACACAGATCAAACCAATTATCAAGGAAAATACATGCTATGGCAAATGTCTTCCCTTGGAAGAGTGGATGGAATTACAGAAAATACAGTCGATATCGATATCTTATACCAATAAAAAAATGTAGACCTTTTAATCGTCTACATTCATTTTTCGTCGTTCTTCTTTTTCTCTTTTTCCTCTTTTTTAGGTGGTTTTGGTAATGCTGCTTTTCGAGATAAGTTTAGTCGTCCTCGATTATCATATCCTAAACTCTTTACTAAAATCTCATCGCCTACTTTAACAAGATCACTAGGTTTATTCACACGTTCATGAGCAAGTTCAGAAACATGTACCATTCCTTCGCAACCTTCCCAAAGTTCAACAAAGCATCCAAAACTTTCAACCTTAGTCACTTTTCCAGTATAGATTCGATCTTCTTCGACTTCACGAACCACATTCAAAATCATTTCCTTTGTTTTCTCTATAATATCTTGATCTATATGATAAATAATAACCCTTCCATCATCTTCTAAATCCACTTTAACAGCGTCTTTATCATTCACAGAAGTCACATTACTAGCAGTTAAGATAATCTTAGTAATCATCTCTCCACCTTTACCAATCACATCTCTAATTTTATCTGGATTAATAGAGAAAGTCTCAATCTTAGGTGCATAAGGACTCAATTCTTTTCTAGGTTCAGAGATACAATCATGCATGACATCTAATATTTCAAGTCTAGCCTTTTTAGCCTGAGCAAGTGCTTCTTTCAATATCTTTTCTGTAACACCCTTAATCTTAATATCCATTTGTAAAGCAGTAATACCACTCTTAGTACCAGCCACTTTAAAATCCATATCTCCCATATGGTCTTCTAAACCTTGAATATCAGTTAAAATGGTATATTTTTTACTATCTTTGGAAGTAATTAAGCCCATGGCAATACCAGCAACTGGGGCCTTAATAGGAACACCCGCAGCCATCAAAGACAAACATCCTGCACAAATCGTTGCCTGAGAAGAAGAACCATTACTCTCTAAGATTTCAGAAACAACACGAATCGTATATGGAAACTCTTCTTCGCTTGGAATAACGGCAGACAAAGCTCTTTCTCCTAACGCACCATGTCCAATCTCTCTTCTACCAGGACTTCCATATCTTCCAATCTCTCCTACAGAGAAAGAAGGAAAATTATAATGATGCATAAACCTCTTTTCATCTTCAATACCAAGACCATCTAAAATTTGATGATCGGATATGGGTCCTAAAGTAGTTGTAGCAAGGCTCTGCGTTTGACCTCTTGTAAACACTGCAGAACCATGTGTTCTAGGAAGTAAATCAACCATTGCATCTAATGGTCTTATCTCATCCATCTTTCTTCCATCCGGTCTTATTTTCTTATCTGTAATTAAACTTCTTACCACATCCGCTTCAATATTATGTAAAATATTACCTACTTGTTTTAAAATACTATCCAAATCAGGCGAATCTAAATAAGAAGCAGAAATAGAACCAATTGTTTGCTCTTTAATTTCTTCTACTTTAGCATAACTCTCTAATTTATCTTTGATTTGAACAGCATCTAAAATAGCATCATAAGCCATAGTATTTACTTGAGCTACTAAATCTTTATCTAACTCAGCCTTATCAAGTTCCACTTTTTCTTTACCAATACTCTTTATAATACTCTCTTGGAACTCACATAACTTTTTGATAGTTTCATGACCAAACATAATCGCTTCAAGCATTTCTTTTTCAGTTGCTTCATGAGCTCCAGCCTCTACCATACAGATAGCCTCTTTCGTACCAGCCACTGTTAAATTAAGTTTAGACTTTTCCAACTCATCTGCAGTAGGATTAATGATATATTCTTTACCAATTTTTCCTACAACAACCCCACATACGGGTCCATCAAATGGAATCTCAGAAATACCAAGAGCAAGAGAGGAACCAAATAAAGCAGTCATCACAGGTGAATTATCTTGATCAACGGATAAAATGGTATTAATAACTTGAATCTCATTTCTTAAATTTTCATCAAACATAGGTCTTAAAGGACGATCAATAATTCTTGCTGCTAAAGTTGCTTCATCTGTTGGTCTTCCTTCTCTTCTAATAAATCCACCAGGGATTTTTCCTACGGAATATAACTTTTCTTGATATAAAACTTGTAAAGGAAAGAAATCTTGAGTAATCACATTTTTTCCCATTACAGCCGCAGATAACACTACTGTATCCCCATAACGTACCAAACAAGCTCCATTGGCTTGTTTTGCAAGCCAACCAGTTTCTACAACAATTTCTCTTCCATTTAAATCATATCTAAATTCTTTTTTCATTTCTACCTCTTTTCTTAAAAAAAGACACTTAAAAATATAAGTGCCCTATTTTCTTAATCCTAATGACTTAATTAATTCACGATATGCTACTACATCAGTATCTTTTAAATAACTAAGTAATTTTTTTCTTCTTCCAACCATTCTGTCTAAACCACGTTTAGAATGGAAATCGTGAATATGAACTTTGAAGTGCTCAGTTAAAGTATTGATTTCTTCAGTAAGTAAAGCAATTTGAACTTGAGCAGAACCTACATCATTCTTTGAAGTTTGATACTTCTTAATGATTTCAGCTTTTCTTTCTTTTGTCATAGCCATAATAAAATACCTCCTTTTATAAATTCATCCGTTTATCCAAAGTAATATGCAAGGAGTGCGTAAAACCTCAGAAAAACTTCTTACTACACGAATATACACTAAAAAAAGGAAAAATGCAAACATTATTTACAAAATTCCTTGATTTTTTCCTTTAAAGCATAATAATCTGAGACAACTTCGTCCTCTTCTCTTAATCCAACCACAATCGGATCATACTTTTTATAATTTAATAAACAAACAGAACTAAAACCCTCCAAATACAAATCAATGAGTTCTTCTAAAGATAAATCATACTTATCAGTATAATAAGTTTGATAATTCGTATTAAAAGAAAGATTAATCTTTTTCCCCACAAGAATTTGCTTTTCACTTCCATCTTCTTTAACAATTTTAGCACCAGTAATCATAGGAATAGAAATCTCCAATTGTTTTTGTAACACATCAAACAAATTCTCTTCTACTTCTTTAGTCCACGATTTTGTCCCTAGACGATAAGATATTTTCATGAGTATCCCCTTCTTTTGAGGACATATTCTACTCAAAAAAAGAAGATTTGTCAAACCTTATTTCACTTGTATACGGCATCAAGCAATTCTATTTCAAAGAAGACAGAATGGAACTAATAAAATCCAAATTGTCAATGGCATCTCCAATTTTATCAGTAACCCGATCATGATACTGTTCCTTCATAATCTTAGTGAACTCTTTATAAAACTCGGGATTTCGATTTAACTGCTTCATATAAAAAGAATTTTCTTTTAAATGTTGATACATCTTAGAATCTTCTAATAGCTTTCTTTGTAATTCCAATTCCATAAACTAATCCTCAAAAAAATGATTGATAGGTCTAGGTACTTTAGGAGAAACAGTACTAGCTCCTGCACTTTTCGAAGAAGTTAACTCTGATAAAACCCCAAGAGCCTTCTGAGCATTGGCAATATGTTCTTGTAAAGTATTTGTATCGATATTTTTTAGTTTACTAGCAAAATCAAGGAGTCCTCCACTAGCTTCCGAAGTAGAAGAAGTAAGATACGTTTTCCAAACATCATCTTCTTCTCCATAAATATCATAGATTTCATAAAACTTTTGCCAACTCATAGTATTATTTTTAACATGTTCAATAAGTTCAGGATGTTTCCTTGCAAACACCTTAAATTCTTCTTTTTTATTCATAGAAAAATCACCTACTCTAGTATATGTGAATAGATGATTTATTTTTCTTATAATTTAAAATCATTAAGATTAAAAGATACTTGTTCATCAACTTTCTTTTCTTCTTTTTTTTCTTCTGAAGTCATGACTCCAACTTTTTCTAAGGCATAATTAATAGTTTTTTTCGTAATTACAGATCCCGTACTCGATAAATCCATAATAGGGATTTCACTATTTTTAAGATCTATTTTACCATCCTCACTAATCAGTGTAATCTCACTTCGAGAAGTGGTTGGTAATACTTGAGTAATCTCATAATGAACACTCTTTACTTTCTTCATGATGGTATTTCCTCGTTTAGCTCTTCCCGTTTCTTCAAGTTCACTTTCTTTCATTCGTTTAGAAGTATTTTGATTTGTAAATAGTGTTAAATATTCTAAAGAATCATAAGATATCATCGCAACAACAGCATCATCTTTTAAATTCATAGCTTTGACTCCACTACCTCTTGCCCCTACTAAAGGAACTTCTACTTTATGGAATTTACAATAATATCCATTTTGAGAAATAGTAACTACAAATTCTTTAGCAAGACATACTCTAACAAGTTCATCAGTTTCTTTTAACTTCATAGCAACCATGGCCTTTGAAATTCGACTTGCTTCCAAATCTTCTTCTTTTAAGCGTTTAATCATCCCCAACTTAGTTGCTAAAATGAGTTCTTCTTCTTTATCATAAACATAGGAAGCAACAATACTCTCTTGAGCAGACAAAGCAACAATATTATTCACATGTTTTCCAAGTTCTTTCCATTTTCCCTCTGGAATCTTATGGACTGGTAAATACAAATAATTTCCTAAACTTGTAAACATGATAATATAATCTTGTGTCGTGACATCAAATAAATTTGTAATAAAATCTCCAGGTTTCATGGTAGGTTCTTCACTAGCGCTCGTATAAGACTTATAAGGAACCCTTTTTACATATCCCTCATGAGTGACTACCACAACAACTCTTTCTTTTGGAATCATTGTTTTTAGATCAATCTTAATTTCGGTAATCTCATCTTTAATTTCAGTTTTTCTTGGAACCCCATAATTTTTCTTGATAATCTTTAATTCATTTTTAATCACATGTTTTAAAGCGTCTTCATTATTTAAAATCTGATTCCAAATATACATATTTTTCTCTAATTCAGCCATTTCATTTTGGGTTGCAACAATATCAGTATTTGTCAAACGATATAATTGTAATTCTACAATAGCTTTCGCTTGTTCAGGACTAAACACATACTTTTCAACTAAATTTTGAATAGCATCAGACTTATTTTTACTAGCTCGAATAGTAGCAATCACTTCATCTAAAATACTAATGGCTTTCACTAAACCTTCTAAAATATGATAACGAAATTTTGCTTCATTTAAATCAAACTCTGTACGTCTTCGAACTACACTTTTTTCATGTTCGATAAATGCATCTAATATCTCTAAAATTCCGACAAGTCTAGGTCTTCGATTAACAATCGCTACCATATTAAAATTATAATTCACTTGTAAATCAGTATTCTTAAGTAAATAATTTAAAATAAGTTCCGCATTGGCTTCTTTTTTTAAATCAATGACAATCCGAGCCATATGTTCATAGTCAGACTCATCAATGACATCATTAATTCCTTCGACTTTTTTATCTAACTTAATTTCAGTAATTTTTTTAATTAACTGCTCTTTAACGACTTCATAAGGAATGGAATGAACAATAATTTGTTGCTTACTGCCATTTTTAACAATTTCCGTCTTAGCTTTTAAAACTACTTTTCCCTTTCCTTTGGTATAGGCTTCAATTAACCCTTGCTTTCCTTCAATCACTCCACCAGTTGGAAAATCTGGTCCTGGAAGAATCTCCATAATCGTTTCTAGTTTACAGTTTGGACTATCGATTCTTTTTATGGTCGCATCAATGACTTCACTCAAGTTATGAGTAGGAATATTTGTAGCATATCCAGCTGAAATACCCGTTGAACCATTAACTAGTAAATTAGGAAATGGCGTTGGTAAAACAGTAGGCTCTAATTCTGTATCATCAAAGTTATATGCCATTTCAACAGTATTCTTTTTAATACTGACAAGCATTTCTTCGGCTAACTTAGAAAGTCGAGCCTCTGTATAACGCATAGCAGCTGGCCCGTCCCCATCAATAGAACCATTATTTCCATGAACATCTATTAAAGTTGCTCCCATCTTCCAAGGTTGACTCATTCGAATTAAAGCTTCATAAATCGAAGAATCTCCATGGGGATGGAAATTACCCATAATAAAACCAACTGCTTTAGCACTCTTTTGATAAGGTTTATCATGGGTATAATGCTGGAGATACATCGCATATAAAATTCTTCTTTGTACAGGTTTTAACCCATCTCTTACATCAGGAAGAGCTCTTTCTTGAATGATTTCTTTAGAATATCGAGCAAAGCCATCCCCCATGATTTCTTCTAAACTATATTCCTGTATTTTCTCTATAATACTTTTTTCTTCAACTTTCTTCTTTGCCATTTTTATCAACTCGCTTTTTCTAATTTAAAAAATTTAAAATTAAATCAACCATTAATCCCTTTTCTTTCGGATTAGATTGTGCTATTAAAAGTGTAATAGACGTTAATGTATTATGATCAATTAATTTTGATTTTAAAAAATAATAATCTCATTTTTCATAAATTATCCCCCACTTTTATTTTCTAAAATCATCCTCTAAAGTAAAATCAACATTTTCATTAATCCATTCTTTTCGAGGTTCTACCTGATCTCCCATCAAAACATGAATTCTTTTCTCTGCTAAAGCAGCATCTGTTAAAGTCACTCTTAAAAGTCTTCTGTTTTTAGGATCCATCGTGGTTTCATATAACTCATCAGGGTCCATCTCACCAAGTCCTTTAAATCTCTGTACTTTATAATTTCCTTTTAAAGTTTTCTTCTTTTCTTCTAACTCTTCATTATCAGCAATATACTCTTTACCTTTAGACGTTTCAATTGCATACAATGGAGGTGTTGCAATATAAAGCATTCCCTGTTCAATTAAAGGGCGCATAAATCGATAAAAGAAAGTGATTAACAGCACTTGAATATGCGAACCATCCACATCGGCATCAGTCATAATAATAACTTTTCCATAATTCGATTCTGTATAATCAAACTCTTGACCAAGACCCGCTCCAATCGCATACTCAATCTGTCTTAACTCGGCGTTAGCCTCAATTTCTCTTTCAGAAGCTTTCTCGCAGTTAAGAACTTTACCTCTCAAAGGAAGGATAGCCTGAGTTTCTCTATTACGATAAGACTTCGCAGAACCACCTGCACTATCACCCTCGACTAAGAAAAGTTCGTTTTTAGCATAATCTTTTCCTGTTGCTTTAGCTAGTTTCTCACTTAATACTCTTTCTTTATTACTCTTTCCTTTTCCTTGTCTTACCTGTTCTCTTGCTTTTCTAGCAGCTTCCCTAGCCATTTTACTCTTCTGGGCTTTCTCTAGAATGGACAAAGCAATCTCTTTATTCTCTTCTAAAAAGAATTTTAAATTTTCGGTTGTTACAGCCTCGACAACTGTTCTAGCTTCAGGTGTTCCAAGTTTGCCTTTGGTTTGACCTTCAAATTGTAATAAATCTTCAGGAATCTTAACCGAAATAATGGCAGATAAACCTTCTCTAACATCACTACCATCTAAAGAGGCATCTTTTCCCTTTAAAATATTATTATTCTTAGCATATTCATTAAAAGCTTTCGTAATTCCTGTTTTAAAACCAACTTCATGAGAACCACCATCACTTGTTTTAACATTATTAACAAATGAAAGTAACTGTTCATTATAAGAATCTGTATACTGCATTGCAATATCTACTTCTATTCGATTTTTAGTGCTTGTGAAATGAATGGGTTGATGAAGCGTTCTTTTTTCTTCATTCATATATTCTACAAAAGAGACAATCCCATTATCATAATGATATTTAGCTTGTAAATTATCTTCTTCATCAATCACTTCTATCGTAACATTAGATAGTAAGAAAGCACTTTCTTGCATTCTTTCACAAATCGTAGTAAAAGAAAAATTGCAGTTTTTAAATATTTCTTTATTAGGTAAGAATGTAACAATAGTACCAGTTTTTTTAGATTCACCTATTTGTTTTAAAGGTTTATCTACTTTTCCACCATCCTTAAATGTAATCTGACTAATCTTTCCTTCTCTATAGATGGTTACTTGCATAAATGTAGATAAAGCATTTACTACTGAACCACCTACTCCATGCAATCCTCCAGATACTTTATATCCAGAATTTTCAAATTTACCTCCAGCATGTAACACCGTATAAATAACTTCAGGAGTAGACTTTCCGCTTTCATGCATTCCAATAGGAACACCACGACCGTTATCCGCTACTGTAATCGACCCATCTTTATGAAGTAAAATTTTAATATAATTTCCATATCCATTAATAATCTCATCAATAGAATTATCCACAATCTCCCAAACCAAATGATGCATACCTCTTTTATCAGTAGAACCAATATACATCCCTGGTCTTTTTCGAACTGCTTCCAAGCCTTCTAATATTTTAATTGAATGTTCATCGTATGTATTTTGTTTAGACATGACTATCACCTAAGCCATTTTATCATAAATTTTTAAAAACGCCAATTTTTTCTTGTCAAGAAAGCGTAAAAAAAACTAGAAAATCTAGTTTCTATAAGATGACTTACTTCCAAGTTCTTCTTCAATTCTTAAAAGTTGATTATACTTACAAATACGATCTGTTCTAGATGCAGACCCAGACTTAATATATCCAGCGTTTGTCGCAACAGAAAGATCAGCAATAAACGTATCTTCTGTTTCCCCAGAACGATGAGAGATCATAATGTCATAGCCATTTTTCTTAGCTAGTTCAATGGTTTCTAACGTTTCAGTTAGAGTACCAATTTGATTGACCTTAATTAAAATCGCATTGGCTACTCCCATCTCTATACCTTTTCTTAAGTATTCTTTATTCGTAACAAAAAGATCATCACCAACAAGTTTAATCTTATTTCCTAGTCTAATAGTAAGTATCTTCCAACCATCCCAGTCATTTTCATCCAAACCATCTTCAATTGAAATAATAGGATACTTCTCCACTAAAGATTCCATATAAGAAATCATCTCTTCACTACTTAGTTCTTCTTTCGTACTCTTCTTAAATACATATTTCTTCTTTTCTTCATCATAAAATTCAGATGCTGCGATATCCATAGCTATACAAATATCTTTTCCAGGAATATACCCAGCCTCCTTAATAGCCCTTACAATATACTTCAGTGGTTCTTCATTATCACTTAAATTAGGTGCAAAACCACCTTCATCTCCAACACTTGTAATATGTCCTTCACTCTTTAAAATACTCTTTAAAGTATGAAACGTAGTAGCACCCATCTCTAAAGCCTCATGAAAAGAGGAAGCCCCAACAGGCATTAACATATACTCTTGAAAATCAATTTTATTATCCGCGTGAGCCCCACCATTTAAGACATTCATCATCGGAACAGGCATGATATACTCTTCTCTATCAATAATACTCTTGTACAATGGAATATTCTTTTCTAAAGAATTAGCTCTAGCAACAGCAAGAGAAATACCAAGAATCGCATTAGCCCCATACTTAGACTTATCCTTAGTTCCATCCGCTTCGATTAATATTTGATCAATCTCTTCTTGATTTTCTACATTCTTTCCAATTACTAATTTACTTAAAACTTCATTGACATTTTCTGCAGCCTTTAAAACTCCCTTCCCTAAATATCTACTCTTGTCTCCATCTCTAAGTTCTAACGCTTCCTTTTCTCCAGTAGAAGCCCCACTAGGAACAATAGCCCTAGTTTTAATATTACTTTCTAATTCAATCTCTACTTCCACAGTAGGATTTCCTCTAGAGTCTAATACCTCTCTAGCTAATATATTTTTAATCTTTGACATATAACCACTCTTTCTAACAAAAATTATATCATTTTCCAACCAAAAAAGAAATGTTATTCTTCTTTAACATTTCTCATCTTTCTAAAATTATGAATTCATATCCACTTCATAAGGATTACTTGCACTTCCATCTGTTCCACTTACAAAATTCGTGCCAGGTTGGATAGAAACAGCCGGCCGGACCCCGCCTGGATAGTCCACAACGTAGTTGTCGCCGTACCAATAACCATCCGAGTACACGTACCTCTCGCTAGCATAGTGGTTGTAGAAATAGTAAGGAGCAGAAGCCCAATACCATACGTTTGTTTTGTTAACTGCGTAATTTCCTATTAAACTATGTTCTGCTGTTGTTAATAATCCCACTGGGTAAATTAATGCACTATTTCCTTTCTCGCTATCACTTACTGTAAATGCATCTCTTTTATTTGGACATTTTAAATAATATTTATTATTATAAGCATTGAATTTTAACGTTCCTAAAGTTCCTGTTTCACTCCATCCTCCTATATCATCTATTGTTCTGTCATTACAGAATATGGTATCTTCTAGTTTACTTTCATATTCTGTTCCTTTTAAAGTCATAGCATACCATCCATCGATAAATTTCTTGATTGTACTATCTTTGACATTAATATCATTATTATTTACCATTTTATTTAAAGCTTCTGGTCCTGTTTCATTTCCATTTAGTTTTATATAATACAGGGTTGTTCCATCTAAATAGTAGATATAGTACATCTCAGTACATGTATTATTACTTGCATTAAAACATGTGTAGTGATGAGTTTTTAAACTTGTTTTATTCGTGCTATCAGAGATATCAAAGAACTGCACTGTATTATTTAATGTATAGGTTCCATTATTATAAGTAAATGACTCTCCATAATAGTAATTATTAAATACTCCTATTTCTCCTTCTATAGACGTTTGAGATGCACTTGTAATCTTATAGAGTTTATTACATGTTGTTTGATTATAGTCTTCACAGACATAATAATTATTGAAACTTGAATATCCATTGTACCATTCCATAGCACTTTTCTCAGTTACTGGACTATTTAATGTATAGGTTCCATCTCCATTATCGGTATATCCATTTGATAGTTTAATCGTTCCTACACTTGTTCTTCCTCCACTTAAGTATTCTGATATCATGTAATTTGCTTTTGTTGTTGTATCAAGTACTTTATAAGCTGTGCTACACCTTAATGTTGTATCATTATATTTACTAGTACTTCTACATGTATACTTTCCTGGTAAACTTGTATAATTATCAGCCCAACTTAATTGAGTCACGTTGCTTCCATCTTGATTTGTGATGTAGTATTGTCCTCCTGAATAAGAAATTGTATCTCCATAATAGAAGTTACTACTACTTGATGATTGAGACGATAAAATAGTAACTCCTGAATTCGTCATTGTTTTAGATTGATAAGGATAAACATCGTTATACATATACCCTACATAAGATGGTGAGTTAAAACTTGAGTTAAACGCACTTGTACCTATCTGGGCATAATTGGTACTTACTCCCATTTTTAAGACATATCCTATTGTATCATTTTCTTTTGATACTACATAATATGGATTAGCACATGAAGTACTAGTATTTCCACAGGTATATTTTCCTAGGATAGATGCTGAATCTGTGCTAAAGTTCATAGTAGAAGTATCAGTTAAAGTATAAGTAGTTCCTTCTTTTGTATAA
>JAFUYX010000013.1 GCA_017476885.1 Bacilli bacterium
GGAACAGTATAAGCGATGCGTCCAATAAATTCCTTTGAAAAAGAAACATCAATAGAAGGAGAAGATTGTTTATCAAAACCAATGGAAGAACTTTTGGATATAGTACTAGTAAAAAAGATTTGGGCTAAAGAAAAATTCAGTTCATTGCCAAAACAATCATGAATAATTCCATTTTCTAGTATTTGAAGAAAAAGTTGCATTACTTTAGGAGAAGCCTTTTCTATTTCATCAATTAAAACGGTAGCATAGGGATTCTCTTGAATAAATTGAAAAACATAAGAAACATCCTTTCTACCATCTCCAATAAGTCGATAAATAGAATCGGGTGTCATATACTCATTCATATCAATATGAATCAGCTTCGTTTTTAAACCTTTACTAATCAACTTCACGGTTTGTGTTTTGCCAACACCAGAAGGTCCATAAAGTAAAAAACTGATTGGTTTCAAAGAAGAATTAGAAAGCCCATTTAAAATCATCTTCAATGCTTTATCTTGCCCTACAATAGTGGTAAATAACTTTTTTTCTAACTGACGCAATAATTTTGTATACTGTAAAATTTCACATCCCGTTTTTCTTTCCACCATTTTAATAATATCTTTTTTAGTAATCTGAAAAGCAGTTTCATTTTCATGACTTCTGATTTGATCTATTTTTTCTAAAGTTTGTTTGGCTAAAGAATACTTTTCATCAGCAAGAAAATGTTCCTTTTTTCTAATTAAATCCGAAACACTCTCATAAGGATGAAACTTTGAAGAAAAAACCTTCACATACGATAGAACACTATCTAAAAGTTGAATGGTTTTATCAGGATTTTTTCTTTGAAATAAATAATTCGAAGCATACTTTAAAAGATCTCTTTCATTTTTTTCTGTAATTGAAATCTTGTAATGCTTTTCAAATGAAGGAACAACGGCATGCAAAATGTCTTTCATTTCACTCATCGTAGGCTCATGGATTACTACTTTATCAAAACGTCGATTCAAAGCCTCATCCTGTTCAAAATATTGATGATACTCTCTAGTAGTAGTAGCCCCAATAACTCTCAATTCTCCCCGAGCAAGATAGGGTTTTAGGATATCACTAGCACAAATTGCCCCTTCTGCTCCCCCGGCATGAACCATAGAATGGATTTCATCAATAAATAAAACAAGATTCTTTTCATCTTTAATTTCCTGAATCATTTTTTGAAGTCTTTCTTCAAATTCTCCTCGATACTTAGTACCCGAAACTAAACTCCCCATTTCTAAATTGATGATTTTTACATCCTCTAATTCAAATGGCACTCTTTTACTTTGAATTCTTCTTACGAGTTCTTCTACAATGGCAGTCTTACCAACACCAGCAGCTCCAACTAATAAAGGGTTATTCTTCTCTTTTCGAAGTAAAATCTCTTCTAACTGAAGCAGTTCATCTTCCCTTCCATACACCACTTTATCAAAATCAACACAGTCATTCATAAGATGTCCAACTTTATAAATTTCAAGTGCTTTAGACTTATTATGATGCTTCTTACTCAATATTTTAACCTGTTCATAAATTATATCCAAATCCACTCCCAAAGAATATAAAACTTCAAGTGCTAGCCCATCTCCTTCTTCAAGTAATGATAAAAGAATAGAAACACCATTCACAAAAGAAGAATTCTCTATTGTATGTTCCAATACTCTTTTTAGCATCGGTGTATATAAATTCAGTTCTTGAGGTTTACTTGCTTGCCCTACGAGCTTGATTAACTCATCACAAAACGATTGATAAGAAACATGATATTCACGAAATAAATCTTGAACTTTCTCATCTTTTTTTAGTAATGCAAGGAGTAAATGTTCAGTTCCTACATACGGGTGTCTTAGTTCAAAACGAATTTTTTCAGCCGCTTTTAAAATCATTTCTACTTCAAAATTATCATCATACATAAAAAGCCTCCTTAATAATCCTATGAAAGTAATGGAAAAAAAAGAGGCTTTTTATGCAAACAAAAAACCCAAAAAGGGTTTTTTTGGGTTAAATGTTTGCAAGTATTACAAATAAAATTAATAATAATACAAGCATTACACACAAGAACTTCCAAATATATTTAAGCCACTTTTTGTATGATACATCAGAGTAGGATAGCCCAAATACTAAGAAAGCACTTGCTGGAGTCACAAAATTAACTAATCCATAAATTGTTGTGAAAATTAAGAATAGCAAATCTCCTTCTTTTCCTGCAAAACTTCCTAAATAAGAACTTAAATTGTAACCCATATAAGCAAAGTCTGTATTAAAGAAAGATGCAAAGAATGCTTGAAGTGAAGCAACAAAAGGATTAAAGTTTTCACTAATCTTGCCAATTTCTGCAATAATTGTTGGAACTAATGGAGTCCAATAAATCAATACAAATGACATATACGCAATCGTAACTAATAAAATTGGTTTTACCATTTTAACAATACCATCTTTTGCATTTGTTAAAATGTCATCCCACTTCATACGAGAAACAAATGCAGCAATCAAAGCAGTGATAATTAACACAACAGAATAGTTAAATAAATACCATTGACCAAATGCTGGTGCAAGATCATAAGATAAATTAGGTAATGCACGTCCTAAAATAGATGTAATTAAAGGAAGTTCATCTTTACCAATCACCACTTCAGATAAAGATTTATGGAAATTATCAAATATTTCAATTCCAAAAACTTTATTTCCATTTGGATCGGCATTCCAATAAATGAATCCTAAAATACCAATGACAAAAACAATCGCAAGTAAAACTACCATTGGCCAAGATTTTCCATTCTTTTTCGCTGGATCTTCTGCAACAAACAAATCATTCTCTAAAGATTCTTGATTTTTTAAATTCTTTTTTAAATAGAAGAATTCAAAAACAGCAAAAACAATGAATGCAACAGCTAAAACTCCAAAACGAATTCCTAAATGAGTTGCTAAAGTAACCTCACTTCCACCATATCCAAGATACATCGTATAATTAGATAAAGTTTCTGTACCAAAAGTTACTCCTAAAATACCAACGAAAATAGAGCCAAAAGTAACAGCAAAAGATCCTAGTTTATCAAGTCCCATTTTTCTTAACACCATTACAAAGAATGGAGCAAATGCTACCACAACAAAAGTATTGTTAATAAACGATCCTAAGAAAGCCAAAACAAATGAAATAATCAAAGAAACAATAATTTCTTTTCCTTTAGCAAACTTAGCAATACGACTGACTAAACGCTTAAACCCTTCTGTTTTACTGACAATTCCATAGAACAAACCAACAGTTAGTAAAAATCCAATTTGAATGGAATAATTTTGAATTGCTGAAGTAAATGCATATAAAATAGGAACAAGTCCAATACCAACGACTTCTTCATTGGCAGTAAATAATCCACCAGTACTAAATGAACCACTTGGAATGACCCAACTTAATAAAATAACTAAGAATAGTAACCAAAGAATCATCTTAATCACTGAGTTCTTTTCGCTTTTACCAAAATGTAAGAAACCAGCAATTCCAATAAATAATACTCCCACAAGATTTAACCAAATAAGTTCAGTAACACTTTCTTTGATAATCATCTTTGTAAGAATACAAATGATTCCTACTGCAAATAAAGCAATTTTACTCCAAAATAAGATTTTACTTCCTTTACCTTGTGCTATCTTTTTTTCTTTTTTCATATTATCCTCCTTCAATCTCATTATATCACAAATCAAGAAAAATCAAAGAATTTTAATATTTTTTAAAAGAAAAAAAGGAAATCCAAAAATATTTTTGTATATATAAGTAGAAGGCTCAAAACTTCTTAGAAAGGAGACACCATGAATCTAAAAAATCTAGAAGATATTAAAGATGAAGACTTAGAACAAATCATCAATGACAAAAAATTCTTAGAAATGTGGCAAAATGAAATCAAAGATACTCCCAAACCAGATGGAATTATCATGAAAATTTCGATTTCAAATGACGAAGATGAAAAAGTAATCTATCATACCGAATTAGATTTTAAGCATCAAAAAGGTACCATCATTGCCAAAGAAATCATCAAAAAGTTTTTTCACAAAGACAAATAAAAACCTCCCAAAAAACCGGAGGTTTTAATAATTAATTTTTATGTTGCATTTCTATTGGTTTCATCGTTGGAAATAAAATCACGTCACGAATCGATTCGG
Organism: Bacilli bacterium; assembly: GCA_017476885.1. GTDB lineage: Bacteria > Bacillota_I > Bacilli_A > RF39 > UBA660 > Ventrenecus. The sequence continues at coordinate 4,159 of JAFUYX010000013.1, forward strand.
TTTCAGTAAATAACATCACCATTCGATCGATTCCATACCCAATTCCACCAGCAGGAGGCATTCCATATTCTAAGGCTTCAATAAAATCATAATCAATGTCATTAGCCTCATCATTACCAAGTTCTCTTTCTTTCAATTGAGCTTCAAATCTCTCTAATTGATCATCTGGATCATTCAATTCCGTATATGCATTAGCACACTCATGACCAGAAATAAAGAGTTCAAATCTTTGCGTAAATCTAGGATCTTCAGGATCTTTTTTAGTCAATGGGGAAATCTCCAATGGATGACCATACAAGAAAGTAGGCTCTATTAAAGTTTCCTCTACATACTTTTCAAAGAAAAGATTTAGAATATGTCCAAAAGACTTTTGATGTTCTTCTACAACAATATGATGTTCTTCTGCAAGTCTCAAACATTCTTCTACACTAGTGATACTCTTAAAATCAATACCAGTTTTTTCTTGAACTGCATCAACCATAGAGATTCTTTTCCACTTTCCACTTAAATCCACATCATGTCCAAGATAATGAAAAGTAGTTTTACCACAAACCTTCTGAGCAATTTCTTGATACATCTTTTCTGTTAAATCCATCATGCCTTCTAAATCACTATAAGCTGCATACACTTCCATCATCGTAAATTCTGGATTGTGTTGAGTATCCATTCCTTCATTTCGAAAAGTTCTACCAATTTCATAAACGCGTTCCATACCACCAACCAAAAGTCTCTTCAAGTTTAACTCAAGAGCAATCCTAAGATACATATCTAAATCTTGAGTATTATGATGAGTCACAAAAGGACGAGCACTAGCCCCAGTAAGTAAAGTCGTTAAAATAGGAGTCTCTACTTCAACAAAACCTTGATTATCTAAGAAATTTTGAATAGAACGAATAATCTTAGGTCTCATAAATGCAACCTTCATAGACTCTTCATTACTAATTAAATCTAAATAACGTTTACGATATCTTTCTTCGACATCTTGAAGTCCATGAAACTTCTCAGGAAGTGGTTTTAAAGCTTTCACTAAATGGGTATATTCTAGGCATTTGATAGTAACCTCACCCGTTTTAGTCTTCATCACTTTTCCAGAAACTCCAACAATATCACCTAAATCAGCACTTTTAAATAAGTTATAGCAATCTTCACCGACATCATTAATAGAAATATAAATTTGAATGGTTCCTGTTTTATCCTTTATGGTAAAGAAACTAGCTTTCCCCATCTTACGAATTAAAACAACTCTACCACTTACTGTTGCTTGATCATCCATTGATTCAAACGCATCATGTTCTACACTCGCATATTTATCCTTCAAATCTTGAGCATAATCACTCTTCTCAAATCTCTGCCCAAAAGGATCTAATCCAAGTGCATGTAACTTTGCTAATTTTTCTCTTCGAACTAATTCTTGTTCACTAAATTCTCTCATTTTCTCACCCTTCCATAAAAAAACAGTGTTCTTCCTTATCAAAGGACGAATCACTGTTAAATCCGCGGTACCACCTTAATTCATGATTATTCATGCACTTTCCCTCTTAACGCGAGTAAAACGTTTCAACACTCCAATCCTTTATTCATAAGGTCCTCTTATCTAGTTCCACCTTCCCTAGACTCTCTCAAAAGAGCATTCCTTACTACTCCTATCTTCTCCGTGTTTTTATGCTTTAACTATACAGAAGAATTCTAAATTTGTCAATCATAATCAAAAACTTAAAGGTGAAACAAGCACAATTAAGTAGTATAAAACGGCACAGAAGAAGATACTCAAGAAAGAAAAGATTCCCACTTCTTTTGAAGAAGCAAATACTTCATGAGTTGTTTTTAAATTTCCCTTTGATAGAATCAGATAGATTACAAGAATACTAAAACAAAGCACTTCTATCCCAAGAGTAATATACTGAAATGGATTATTCAAACCATTACTAGTTGAACCCGGTAAATTAGGGACTTGATTAAAGTCTTGAGGCCTATTATCTTTGCCCATCATCTCTTTCATTGTACCTTCCATAGGAGTTTCTCCATCTTGATTCTCATGAAAAGGTATAGATGGCTGCATAGAACTTTCCATATTTTGTTCTTCACTCGTACTTTCTTCAGCACTTTCTAATACTTTCTCTCTTTTATTCTTACCACTTTGTTGATTTTCTTGTCCTTGAGCTTCCTGTACTCCAAAAGAATTTCTAAAATTTGCTTTCATATTAGGATTATTTTGATAAGTCACCGTACAATAAATAGAAATTCCCAAGAGGATAAGAATGACTCCCATAATACCATTTTTAACGGTTCGATTCATACAATTTCTCCTTTCAACACAATCGAGTATATTCAAAAAAAATGAAGAATTTGTGAAAAAGAATTGAAGAAAAAGAGAAGTTTTTACACTTCTCCTAAATCTTTAAACACCGAATATAATTTTTCTTCATCCCAAATAGGAATTCCAAGTTCTCTAGCTTTGACTTCCTTACTTCCTGCTTTTTCTCCGACAATAACCACATCAGTTTTTTTACTTACACTAGAACTTGCTTGTCCACCATAATTCTCGATAATTCTTTCAATTTCATCTCTACCCATAAAAGAAATCGTTCCAGTTACCACAAATCGTTTTCCACTAATCAGCGTACTTTCCTTAATGGCTTCTCCTAAAAACTCCATATTCAAACCTACATCTCGTAGTTCTTCAATTAAAATTTGATTTTTTTCATCTTGAAAATAGTCATAAATGTTTTGAGCTAGTATCGGTCCAATATCTTTTTGAACCGTGAGTTCATCAACCGTTTTCCTTGATAAATTCTCTAACGTTTTATAATTTCTTGCTAAAGCAAGAGCCGTTTTATCTCCAATTCCAGGAATTCCTAACCCGAACAATAACTTTTCTAAACTATTTTTCTTACTATTTTCAATAGCATCTAACAAGTGATCCACACTCTTATGTCCATAACCTTCTAATTTTATAATTTCTTCCTTATGATCATCCAAATGATAGATATCAACAATTCTTTTAATAAAACCTAAATTAAAGAAATCTTGAATAATGGCTTCTCCAAGCCCATCGATATTCATCGCCTCCCGAGAGGCAAAATGAACCAAAGTTTCCGTATGTCTAGCAGGACAATCTGGATTCATACAATAATGATCTACCTGTCCTTCTTTTTTTTCAAGTTTACTTCCACAGATAGGGCAAGAATCTATCATTACAAAATCCTTTTCGTTCCCGCATCTTCGTTCCAACTTTACTTCTACCACTTCTGGAATCACATCTCCTGCTTTTCGAATCGAAACCGTATCTCCAATTTTAAGACCTTTCTCTAACACATAATCTTCATTATGTAAAGTTGCTCTTGCAATCGTCGAACCCATCACAATCACAGGTTCTAAAACCGCATTAGGAGTAATTCTTCCAGTTCTTCCAACCGTAAAAATAATATCTGTTAATTTTGTTAAAACCTCTTCTGCCGGAAATTTATAAGCAATAGCCCACCTAGGATATTTTGAAGTATACCCTAAAGACTTTTGCATCTCCAAGTCATTAACCTTAATCACAACTCCATCAATATCATAAGGAAGACTACTCCTCTTTTCTCCATATTCATGAATAAATTCCATCACTTCTTTGATATTTTTCACTAGTCGATTAGCAGGATTGGTTTTCAAGCCCAAAGATTTCATATACTCAATTGACTCATATTGCGTTTTAAGACCATACTCACTAGGATTAGGCAAATGATAAATCCAAGTATCCAAATTTCTCTTTGCCGCAATTTTAGAATCCAATTGTCGCACAGAACCAGCAGCTGCATTACGACAATTTTGAAGTAAAGGCAACCCAAGAGATTCTCTTTCCATATTTAGTTTAGCCAAACTTGCTCTAGGCATATAAATTTCTCCACGAACTTCAATACTCACAGGTTGATTTAATTTCATTGGCACACTTCGAATCGTTTTAACATTATGAGAAATATCTTCTCCAACAACACCATTTCCTCTTGTAGCGCCAGTAACAAATTCCCCATTTTCATAATGCAAAGAAACCGACAACCCATCAATCTTTAATTCACAGACATACTCAGGATGAAATCCCGCCTTTTTAATACGCGCATCAAATTCTTCAATTTCTTCCTCATTAAAAACATCTGCCAAGGAAAGCATTGGAATCGAATGTTCAATTTTTTTAAATTTATCAATGACTTCCCCCCCAACTCTTTTTGTTGGAGAATTACTTTTCACAAATTCAGGATACTTTTCTTCCAAAGACTCTAGTTCTCTTAAATACTTATCATACTCCTGATCAGTTAAAGAAGGATTATCAAACACATAATACTCTTGATTAGCTTTTTCTAAGATTTCAACAAGTTCATCCATTCTTTTTTGAATATCATTCATATCAATCAACTCCATAAATTTGTAGGATACTCATGTTTCTCTTTTAATTCATGAATCTTTTCTTTAACAACTTTTAAATCTTCTTGATAAGTCATGCCTAACCATTGTCCATTAGTAGAAACAACATAAACGCTAGTCTCATGACTCTTAATATTTTTTTCAATACAATCTGGAAGCAACGCTTCACAAGATAAAACCACATCATCCTCTTGGGCAAAGAAATCTTCAAAATAGGCTTCTAATTTATCAAAAAAATCATGTTGAAAAGCAAACATATTCATACTAACAGGAGCATTGATTAAAATTTCAAAAGGCTCACTTCCATCTAAAGGAGAAGCAAGGGCTTTCTCATCATCAATCACTTCAATGCTACTTTCAATAATGGAGCCAATCCTTCCATCTTCAATTTCTAAAACACCTCTTTTAACTGCTCCTACTTCACTCTTAGTCACTCCAAAAGGATAAGCAATACTAGCATATACTCCTGCTTGATCATGCGCACTTAAAAACTGAGCAGCCTTCAAAAAAGAATCATAACCATAAAAATCATCGGCGTTGATAACCACAAACGCCCCATGGACATATTTCTTAGCACACAAAACGGCTTGAACGGTCCCCCAAGGCTTCTTTCGATTTGACAAATCCAATTTTCTTGGAACATCTTCAAGTTTTTGAAAGGCATACTCCACCTCAATTTGATTTCTCAATCTTTTCCCAATAGTACTTTCAAAATCATGTAAATTCTCTTCCTTGATTACAAAAACAACTTTATTAAATCCTGCTTTCTTAGCATCATAAACAGAATAATCAATAATAAAATTTCCATCTTCATCTACAGGAGTAATCTGTTTCAATCCTCCAAATCTAGACCCCATTCCAGCAGCCATGACAACAAGTGTTAAATCTTTCATTTTTCTATTCCTTTCTCTAATAATTGACGTGCTTCCAAAGACAACCGAAGTGTTTTAACTAGCGAAATATACCTTTTCATAGGAGGATCATTCAATAATTCTTTTTTACATCGTTGACTTACCAAAGTCAGTGAATCTTTTCCATAAGAAGAAGCATAATCTACATATTTTAAAAACTCTTTTTCGCACCCCTGCTCTTCCTCCAAAATCACTTTATGATAAAGAGTATCAAAAGGACTTTGACGCATAGTCGCTTCATCCTCATATTTGAGATTCATCTTCAAAATATTTGCCCGAAGAAGTTCTGATTGATAAACCTGATAAGAATGGGTTAAAAAGGCATAATCCTCATAACTTAACCCTTGTGAAAATGTGTAATATAAAATATCTTGATATCCTTGAAACTCAGAAATAAGAGTATAAAAAGGCTCTTCATCATGAAAATAGGTATATTCAAAATAATGAGGCATAGATACACGACAACGAAATGTACTTAAAATCTGATGATACATAAATTTTAACTCAAAAACCGACAATCCAAACGATTCTTTTAATAAAAATTGAATCACATTTCTTAAAAAGGTAACGTCTTCACAAAACCGATAATAATTTTTCTCATCAAAAGGAGCAGAAGACATGGAAGCCGCCTGACATTCTTTACTCTCTAACAGACCATAAATTCTCTTTAACACTTGATAAGATCCATCTTCCTCATAATGTGGATAACGTTTTTCGAAATCCTTAAATACCACACCAAATCTCTTTTTATCCTCTTCTGTTAAACACCAACTAAACATAAACTCTCCTCATATTTTTTTTAAACTCTTATGATTTTTCATCAGTTTTCGAACCCCATATTGTCTAGAAAAAGCCACACTTACTAAAGACTTATCCACTCCAACAACAACGCCTTTCCCATACATAGTATGCATCACGACATCACCCTCTTTAAAATCTACCTCTTCTTTAGAATACATCTCATGAGGATGAATAACCTTTTGTTCTGGGAACTTCTGATCCTGATCTAAAAGACTTTCATCAATCTCATCCAAAAATCTTGAGGGCATATACCTTTCTACATGACCATACATCATCCTAGACTTTGCATTTAAAAGGTAAAGCCTTTCCTTTGCCCTAGTAATTCCAACATAACAAAGTCTTCTCTCTTCTTCAATATTTCCCTCATCAATACTATTTTGATGTGGAAAAATACCTTCTTCCATACCAGTAATAAAAACAATAGGAAATTCAAGTCCCTTAGCACTATGAAGTGTCATCAAAGTAACACTATCTCCTTCTGCTTTATGCTCAGAAATATCCGCAATCAAAGAAATATCTTCTAAAAAATCTCCTAAATCAACACTACCTGTATTCTCTTCAAAAGTCGCTGTAATACTCTTAAACTCTTCTAAGTTATCAAGTCTTAATTCTGCTTCAAGACTAGAATCGGCTTCTAACTCTGCCTTCATTCCACTCTTTACTAAAACATCCTCCACAAGTTCGGTTAAACTCAAGGATTCCATATCTTTTTTGAGTTCTAGAATAAGATTTTTAAATGCCAATTCCTTTCCCGAATCAATAGCATCAAACATACTCATATTTTGAAGTGTTGCCTTTTCTTCTAACCGAACAAGACTTGTATTTCCTATTCCTCTTTTAGGGACATTAATAACTCTTCTAAGAGAAATATCATCATTTTCATTTAAAAGTAATCTTAAATAACAAATCAAATCCTTGATTTCTTTTCGAGCATAGAAATAATAACTACCAATCACTTGATAAGCAATATTACTTTTTAAAAATTGTTCTTCTACTGCCCGTGCTTGAGCATTGGTACGATAAAAAACAGCAATATCTTTTTTTGAATATCCTTGATCTAACAACTTCTTAATCTCTGAAATTACCAATTGAATCTCATGTTTTTCATCATAACCTCGCAAGTATTTAACCTTAACTCCATCTCCATGATGACTTCTCAAATCTTTTTCTTTTCTCTCTTTATTATTCTTAATCACGGAATTGGCTGCATCCAAAATCATCTTTGTACTACGATAATTATCAACCAAAGGAATCACTTTACAATCCTGATAATCACTTTCAAAATTTAAAATATTCTTATAATTTGCCCCTCGAAATTGATATATCGATTGATCTGGATCTCCAACCACAAATAAATTCTGATATTTTTTAGCCAATAACTTCACAAGTTTATATTGAACTTCATTAGTATCTTGATACTCGTCAATTAAAATATAACGATACTTATCCTGATAAAAATCTAAAACATCTTTATGCCTTTCAAAAAGTTCCACAGGAAGTTTTAACAAGTCATCGAAATCCACAGAATTATTAGCTTTCAGCTTTCTTTGATATTCTTTATATACATCAAAAGCAATCTGTTCCATATCGTCCTTAAAATATTTCTCCACTTCTTCTTCACGAAGCATTTCATTTTTAATAAAACTAATTTTTTTACGCACAAAAGCAGGACTCACCTCTTTGGGGTCATATCCCTTTTCTTTCAAAATTTTCTTAATTAAACTAGAAACATCATCACTATCTAAAATTGTAAAATTACGACTCATGCCAAGTAAATCCACATTTTCTCTAATAATACGCATTCCAAAACTATGAAAAGTTCCTACAAAAGCATTATTATCTTCAACAATCTTAGATAATCTTTCTTTCATTTCTTTAGCGGCTTTATTGGTAAATGTAATGGCAAGAATATGATAAGAAGAAACCCCTTCCTCAATCAAATGAGCAATTCTTGTTGTTAACACTTTTGTTTTTCCAGAACCAGCACCCGCTATAACTAAACAAGGACCATCGGTATGTTCTACCGCAGTTCTTTGTAATTCATTTAAATTTGTCAAATCTATCATGTCTATCCAACCTCTCGTCATTATTGTACTAAATTGTATCTTTAAAATCTAGTCTTGACATCATATTTATTACAAATCTAAACTATCAACATTAGTCAAAAATTCAAATAAATGAAGAATTAACACTCTATGTTCATTCCGAGAAACTTTTGGCCCATCTTTTGTAATAATAGTTTTTTAAAAATCGGATTCAGATAGTAAAGGTCGTTCCCCCTGGTTTTATTTTTCATCATTATCAATATTGAAAGCAGATTGAATATAATACTTTTTCCTGCCTAAATTACAAATTAAATGGATTTCAATTTGTTTTCTAGAATTCTTATCACGAATTTTTACCACTTGCGGCATTTTTTCGTAATAATTCTTCTTTAATCTTTTCGACAAAATGATAACAATTAGCATGCATCAAATGCCCATGAAAATCCTTCAAACAGAGTCTATTCTTACGAAGTCTCTTCTTTATCTTCTTAACACACCTTTTCCGTAATAAAAGATATCTTTCATGAATAATATAACCACAAAAATTAACTCCAAACTTACTTGGATAATAACGTGTCTTGGTATTCAATTTTAAATCCAAACGTCTTTCTAAAAAAAGCCGGATTTTATAAAGAACTTCCTTACATTCTTCCTTAGATGGTAACAAAATCACAAAATCATCCATATATCGAAGATAATAAGTCACCTTCAACTCATATTTCAAATAGTAATCCAGTTCACTTAAATAAATATTAGCAAAATACTGCGAAGTATAATTACCAATAGGAATACCCACAATCTCTTCGTTATCATAGATAAGTTTCCTTGTTAAATCAAGCAATTTTACATCCTTAATATCACGTGATAAAAGATCAAACAAAATATCTTTTCGAATAGAATAGAAATACTTTTGAATATCTCCTTTTAAAACATAATAATTTCCATATCTCTTTTTCATCTTAAGCATATATTCTTGACACTTTTTAGAGCAAACATGAGACCCTCGATTATCAATACACGCATAAGTATCACGAATAAACCTAGGGACATAAAAAGGTTTAATAAACTCTTCGACATACCATTGATGAACTACCCGATCCTTATAAGGTAAAGACTTAATAGTTCTTTCTTTAGGTTCATAAACTTTAAATTCCCGATACTTCCCTAGTTTATAAATTCCTCTTTCCAGTTTATAAAGCAAATTATAAACATTTGTTTCTAAATCTTCCTCAAAGAGCAAGACTTCTCTTTTTTTCTTTTTCCCTAAAACAGCTCTGTAATGTGCCTCAATCAGTTTAATATAAGTTAGTTTCCTATCAAAAACATTTCTTATAGTTTTAGACATTTCTTAACCCAAGCTCCAAGTAAATTGGTAACTCCAGCAACCTTTCTACTCCATGCTCCATAATTATGGGAAGAAATATAACGAAATTTTTGAGAAACCCGAATAAGAACTTTAAAAACTTTCAACTTGCCATCTAAAGCATTTAGATGCATTAATCTCTCGTCTCTTTCAAAACTTTTTTGAGCTAAAATCAGTTCATCTAAACCCTCTCTTAAAACAATCTTCAAATCACTCACTAAAGAAGCCTGCTCTTCAAGAGGAAACTTTTTACAAATCATATAAGTATAATACATTAATTGAACATAATTTTGATATAATTGTAAATCTTCCAAACTACTATTATTTTTCATAATAATCTTTTATCTTTCTAAGCAAGTCTCTAGCTTCTTTAATTTTAATGGTAGATAAATCTACTTTCTGTAATTCCCTGAACGGTTGAAACTGTTCAATAACTTCTACATCCCAATGATGAAGTTCAAATGCCTGTTGATACTTATCTAAACTATTCAAAGGAAATCCACACTTTTCATATTCCTTACTAAAAGAAGTTTTTTTTAAAGCTAAATAAGAACTAGCAACCTCAGCATCCTCTCCAATAAAAATATAAAAATTTCCCACCAAAAACAAATACATCTTACTAGCATTTTCATTTTTTAAATAACGATACTGATTAACAATTTTTACCACATTTATCACACTCCTAATCACACGAAAAAAAAGACCCTACGTCTTTAAAAAATTTCTAATTTTCAAATACATTCTACTCACCAAAAATTTTTTCCAATTTTTTAACCCGTATATAATACAGATTGGAACGAAACTTCTATGTAAGCATCATAGTATTGTAAAAAAACTTCAATTAAAAAATTCTTGTTCTTCATCTTACAACTATTGATACATAGTGCTAAAGAAAGGACAGAACGGAACGAATTGTTCGTATTGCCACCACCTGTATTACGATTGAAATTGAAGAGCCCAGCATTGGAGCCATTATTGTATCTGCCCCCACGATTCACCCAAGGGTTGGAGGTGAACTAAAGAGTTCATAAAGCTTCATCCCAGTCTATCACTAGACAATATAGTATATGCAAAAAAATAAAAAGTGTTACTTTTAACAAAAAAATCTTCCCAATTCTTATACTCTGGAAAGATTTATGATTTACTGAAATTAGAATATTCCTATTACTTTTTTATATCCTCTATCTCACTTTCACTCACACCAACAATAGAAGCTATCTCAAGAGTAGAATACCCTTTTTCTAACATGTTTTTAATAATGACATTCTTTTGAAGTTCTTCGCCTTTTTTTAACCCAAGTTCTTCACCTTTTTTTAACCCAAGTTCTTCGCCTTCCCTAAATCCACTCTCATGATAAGTGTTCATTTGAAACTGAATATCTTCTTCTGCAGTTAAAAATGGTCGATATGTTTCGCTTTTGTTAATATCATCGA
>JAFUYX010000014.1 GCA_017476885.1 Bacilli bacterium
TTAAAGAATGGATTAAACATCTTATATCAAGAAGAATTTGAAGTTATAGAAGAAAGTGGAAGTCTAAAAGTAAGAGAGAATCCTACTTCTACAGCATACCCAAAATATACTTTCTATCTAGTTTATAATTATAAGAATAATGGAAATCAAAATAATCAAATGGGACAAACATTTAACGGAACTATATCTGGAAGACTAGTGAAAGAACTGAGTGGAGCAGGAGTGATTGCTAAACTAGTAGAAGGTAGTGATGCTACTTCAACAGCAGTGATCGATAAAGGAACAGATGAATCTGGATGTACCAAAACTCTAGCGTATGACGATTTTGGAAATCTTCGCTATGTTGGGGCTAATCCATGTAATTATGTTACATTTAATGGAAAAACAGCAGGATGGAGAATCATCGGAGTGTTTGATAACCAACTCAAGCTTATTAGAAATGAATCTATTGGAAAATATTTATGGGATACTTCTGTATCTAATGTAAACTCTGGTAATGGAATCAATCAATGGGGAGAATCAGGAACCTACAAGGGAGCAGACATAATGAAACTATTAAACCCTGGGTTTGAGGATAATTTAGCAGAAGATCGTTCAGGGAATGAAATCTCTGGAAAATATGTCAATAATAGTTTGTATTGGAATAGAGGTTCAGGAAATTGTTATAATTATGAAGAACTGGCTAATAACACTTGTGATTTTAGTACAACAGGACTTACAGAGAATGCTAAGAATATGATAGATAAATATACATGGAACTTAGGAAGTCAAGGAAGTAATGATGTATATACAAATGGAAATGGAATAGCTAAGAAGTTTTATGAATATGAAAGAAGTAATAATACGGGAAAAATCTGTACTTCAGGTAGTAGGTGTAATGATACCGTAAATAGAACAACAACTTGGGAAGGATACGTAGGACTTATGTATCCAAGTGATTATGGCTATGCTGTAGGAGGAGAAGAAAGAGCAAATTGTTTAGCAAACACCAATCTTCTTTATGATTACAAAAACACCGATTGTAAAACAAACGACTGGTTATTTAATTCAACCCCGCAATGGACAATGTCGCCGTATGCCGGTTCCTCCGATGCTAGCATGGCGTTTCATTTGCCTGAATTTGGGGGTGTTACAAGTGATGGTGGATACTACACTTTATGGCTCCTTGATGGTGATGTTCGTCCAACTATATTTCTGATACCCTCTATCGAAATTTCAGGGGATGGGACACCAAGTTCCCCATTCACTTTGAGAGCAGAATGAGATAGGTACGACCATTGCATGAGGCACGCAAATAAAAATATAGAATCTAGTGTGTAAATTCAAAAACACACTAGATTTTTTCTTTAACGTATATGAAACTTCCATGATGCGACATTTTTTGCATGTCTCATGTGTTAAGATAGGTTTTAAAACTTAAAAAGGAGGAACCTATCTTATGAAGAAAGATATCTATTATGAAAGTATTAAAGAAGAGATATTAAATAATGAAATTACAAAAAAAGTAAAAGACTATAGTAAAAACAGAAGTGATTTAAAGACATACGCAAGAATTGGTGAAATACTAGAAGAAGCAGGAAAACATTATGGAGAAGGAATTATTAAAAAATATGCAGAGAGATTAACGGGTGAGTTTGGGAAAAAGTACAGCATAAGAGTACTATATAAGATGCTAAGATTTTACAGGTATTTCAAATCTGAAAAAGTGCCGACAATGTCGGCAAAATTGACGTGGAGTCATTATTTAGAATTATTAAGTATAAAAACAACCGAAAAAATAAATTACTACATAAAATTAACTGAAAGTCAAAACTTATCAGTAAGAGATCAGCGTGTCAAAATCAAAAATAAAGAATATGAAAGACTAGATGAAAAAACAAAAGAAAAATTAAACAGTAATGATTCCCAAAAAATTACCGATTATATTAAAGATCCAATTATGATTCAAAATAAGAATCAATATGAAGAAATTAGTGAAAAAGTATTACAGAGAATCATCTTAGAAGATATCCCATCTTTTCTAGAAGAACTAGGTAATGGCTTTACGTTTATAAAAAATAAATACAAAATAAAGATAGGAAATCGATACAATTATATTGATTTACTTTTATTTAATATTGAATATAACTGCTATGTAGTAGTTGAATTAAAACTAGGAGAACTCAAAAAAGAACATATAGGTCAGATAGAAGTATATATGAACTACATTGATAAGAATGTAAAGAAAAGTACTCATGATAAGACTATAGGAATTATTTTGGTTAGAAAGAATAACAAATATGTAATAGAATATTGTAGTGATGAACGTATTAAAACTAGAGAATACTTGATTGTATAATTTAAAAAAGCATGATAAAATGAACATAACAAAAAGGAGAGAAAAATATGTTAGTAAATGACAAAGTTTTAGTAGGAAAATCAGGGGACAAAGAATTATCTATTTTACTGAACAAAGCCAATCGTCATGGTTTAATAACAGGGGCTTCTGGTTCAGGAAAAACCATTACCTTAAAAGTCATGGCTGAGAGTTTTGCCTCAGCTGGAGTTCCTGTTTTTCTAGCAGATGTTAAGGGAGACTTAACCGGGATGTGTGAAGAGGGAGTTGGAAATGAAAAAATAGAAGAAAGATTAAATCTTCTTAAAGTAGAAAACTTTGATTTTAAAAAGTTTCCTACAAGATTTTGGGATGTGTATGGCAAAGTAGGTCATCCTCTTAGAACTACTGTTCATGATGTAGGAACCATCATTTTAGCAAGAATGTTAGGCCTTAATGAAACCCAAGAAGGAGTTCTTGCAATTGCTTTTAAAATTGCTCGAGAAAAAGAGTTACCTCTAGATGATTTAAAAGACTTAAGAATGTTACTTCAATATGTAGCAGAGCATAAAAGTGAATTAACAGTTGCCTATGGAAACGTAACTCCAGCCTCTATAGGAAGTATTCAAAGAGGACTATTAATGCTAGAAGAACAAGGAGCAGAATCCTTCTTTGGACTACCAGCATTAGATATAAAAGATTTTATCAAAAAAAATGATTCAGAAATCGGATACATTAATGTATTAAACGCTGCAGAATTGTATAAAAAACCAACTTTATATGCATGTTTCATGCTCTGGTTACTAGTTTATTTAAGTCAAAATATGGAAGAAGTTGGAGACTTAGAAAAACCAAAACTCGTATTCTTCTTTGACGAGGCTCATTTATTATTTGATAATATGCCATCATACATGCTTGAAAGTGTCATTCAAGTAGTCAAATTAATTCGTTCCAAAGGAATAGGATTATACTTCATCTCTCAAAGCCCAAGTGATATACCAGGTCAAATTCTAGAACAACTTGGAAATGTCGTTCAACACACCCTAAGAGCTTATACTCCATCAGAACAAAAAGTGGTGAAAGCAGCTGTAGCATCATTCCGGCCTAACCCAGAGTTTTCTTGCGAAGAAGCCATTATGTCTTTAGGAACAGGAGAAGCGGTCGTATCTTTTGTAAACGAAAAAGGTGAACCTGGGATTTGTGAGAAAGTCACCATCTTGCCACCTCAAAGCAAAATGGGAGGAGCAGATCCAATTCGTATTTTAGATGTCATTAATTCTTCTGAATTAGCAAGCAAATATGAAAGTACTACAGAGAGGGAGTCCGCTTATGAGATACTAGTAAAACAAGCAGAAGAAGAAAAAGCAAGAAGAGAAGAACAAGAAAGGTTAGCAGAAGAAGCAAAACAAGAACAACTAAGATTAAAAGAGGAAGAGAAGCAAAAAAAAGAAGCAGAAAGATTAGCAAATAAACCGGCTAAGAAAACGGGTGCTCAAAAAGCATTAGAAAGAGGCGTCAATTCAGCAATGTCTTCAATAGGAAGACAAATTGGTAACTCTATATTCAAAGGAATATTTAAGAAATAGGAAACTATTTCTTTTTTTGTCATAGTTTATCGTCTTTATCATAAGATTTGATAGGTGATTTATATGGATAAGAAAGAGTTACTCTCTTCCATTGCAAAACGTGGGCAGGGGGAAATCTATTTAGGTGTAGTAGGGGCAGTAAGAACAGGAAAATCGACATTTATCAAACGTTTTATTGAAAATCTAGTAGTTCCAAGCATTGAAGATGAATATGAAAGAAAAAGATGTTTAGATGAAATTCCTCAAAGTGCTCAAGGAAAAACAATCATGACAACGGAGCCAAAATTTGTTCCTTCCAATGGAGCAACCATAAAAGTAGAAGACTTTGAAGCAAATATCAAACTGGTCGATTGCGTAGGATTTGTCATTCCTGGGGCTCAAGGATACGAAGATCAAGATGGTAATCCAAGAATGATCAAAACTCCGTGGTTTCAAGATTCGGTGCCTTTTATTGAGGCTGCTGAAATAGGAACCGAAAAAGTCATCAAAGATCATTCGACGATTGGTATTGTTATCACAACAGATGGGTCTTTTGGAGAACTTAAAAGAGAAGAGTACTTAGACGCAGAAGAAAAAGTAATCTCTGAATTAATGAGTATTGGAAAACCTTTTATTATTGTATTGAATTCTTCCAAACCAAATGCCACAGAAACTAGAGAACTAGCAAGTCAATTAAACAATACCTACAACGTTCCTGTTCTTCCTATGAACGTCGAAGAAATGAATGAAAAGGAAATTCTAGAAATCTTAAAAGAAGCTCTTTATGAGTTCCCTGTCATGGATATTGAAGTAGACATTCCAGAATGGGTATCTGTACTACCAAGTACGCATGAAATCAAGAAACATTACTTTGAAAAAATCATGAGTAGCGTAAAAGCAATTTCCAAATTAAGAGATGTAGAAGACATTCTGAGTCATTTTGAAAATTCAGAATTTATATCGGAAGCAAAAATATCCAAGTTAGATACTTCAGAAGGCATTGTTCATATTAAACTAGACTCCAAAGACGAACTCTATCAAAGCGTTTTAAAAGACTTAGTTGGAGATGCAGCCACTTCAAAAGCAGGACTCTTAAAAGTATTTACCACTTATGCAGAATCAAAAGAAGAATTAGAAAGTATGAAAGAAGCCTTAAAAATGGCAAAACAAACAGGATATGGAATTGTTTATCCTACTTTAAATGATATGAAATTAGATACTCCAGAAATTATAAAACAGGGGAATCGTTATGGCGTAAAACTAAAAGCAGTAGCAAGTTCCATCCATTTAATGAGAGTTGATGTAGAATCAACATTTGAGCCTATCATTGGGTCAGAATTACAAAGTAAAGAACTAATCAATTACCTCATGAAAGATTACCAGACAGACCCATCTAGCATTTGGAAAAGTGAAATCTTTGGTCGTTCTCTAGATGTTATCGTCAAAGAAGGAATTCAAGCAAAACTATCGATTATGCCGGAGTCTACAAGGTATAAACTAAGTCAAACAGTGACAAAAATTGTCAATAAAGGGTCAAGTAACCTCATAGCATTTGTCATCTAACACAAAAAACGTGCGAAATAATGCGTTTTTTCTTGCATTTAAAGAAAATATTTGCTAACTTTAATATGTAAGGATAAAACGCCTTACATAAGTTGAACTTATGATTTTGAAAGGGAGGTCAAAATATTATGTCAAAACAAGGTTTAATTGAATTTGTTGCTGAAAAAGCAAATATGAGTAAAGCTGAAGCTGGAAGAGCACTAGATGCTGTATTAGAAGGAATCACAGCTGGATTAAAGAAAGAAAAAGAAGTAGTTTTAGTAGGATTTGGAAAATTCTCTGTTAAAAAAAGAGCGGCTAGAGAAGGTATTAACCCAGCAACTAAAGAAAAGATTAAAATTCCTGCAAAAAGTGTACCTAGTTTCAAAGCTGGCGCAAAACTTAAAGACGCTATTAAGTAATAAAATATTATGGGTAAACTAATCTCAAAAGAGGTTAGTTTTTTCTTTTAATTGAACAAAAGAATAATTCATAGTATAATACTTATGGAGTAGGTGAGATTCTATGCTGAAAAGATGTATTAGCGCTATCATTATGTTAGCAATCTTTATTCCAGTGATTCTAATAGGAGGAATCCCATTTCAAGTAGTATGCGTTCTTCTAGCTTTGGTAGCTTATAAAGAACTAATCGATTTAAAAGAAAGTCATTCTAAAATTCCCTTAGAAATCGTAATATGTAGTATGATTGTGCTAGGAATTATAATTGTAGGTGCAACCTGTGCTGAATTGAGTTTTCAAAGTATAGTTTTATTATTTTGGATTCTTTTTCTACCAACACTATTCTATAAAGGGAAAAAATACCAAACGAATGATGCGTTCTTTTTAGCCTCTTCAACATTATTTTTGGGTAGTGCATTTCATTCTTTGATATTTTTACGTATGCAAAGCATCCATTATGTGGTATACTTATTATGCATAACCATAGCAACCGATACATTTGCTTATTTAGTGGGAAGTGCCATTGGAAAACATAAAATAGCTCCAGAGATAAGTCCAAAGAAATCCTTAGAAGGATGTATAGGTGGATCGTTGTTTGGGACTATCTTACCAACCTTATATTACATTCATTTCATAGGAAATCAAAAGATATGGATGGTAGGTCTCATTACCCTAGTGATATCCACCATGGGGCAACTAGGCGATCTATTCTTTAGCAAAATCAAAAGAGAAAATCATATCAAAGATTTTTCAGATTTAATTCCTGGCCATGGAGGAATCCTTGATAGAGCAGACAGCACTTTATTTGCCGTATTAACACTGATGTTATTAAAAAGTTTTATATAAGAAAGAGGGAGTATTATGTGGATACTAAGTTTATTAATATTTATACTTATTTTAGGAATTATTATTTTAGTTCATGAATTTGGACATTTTATTACTGCCAAAAAATCAGGAGTTCATATTTATGAATTTTCCATAGGAATGGGACCCATCATCTATACCAAAAAAGGAAAAGATAAGATTGATTACAACATCAGAGCATTTCCTATTGGTGGATTTGTTTCTATGGCTGGAGAAGTGTATGAAGATGATAAGAAGATTAAAAAGAAAGCCTTTCTATGTAATCGCCCTTGGTATCAAAGACTAATCATCTTAGTTGCAGGAGTATTTAATAACTTTTTACTTGCATTAGTTCTACTATTTGTCCTAGCATTATTTTGGGGAGCAAGTGATTCTACTCCAAAGATTGAGGGAGTGGCGTTTAACTCAGCTGCATACCATGCAGGAATCAAAGAAGGAGACACACTTCTAGCCATTAATGGTCATAAATTTAATTCTTGGGATGTAGGTCAAATCTACTTATATTATGAAAATAAAAGCAATGCTTATACATTTGAAGTAGAGCATGAAAACGGAACTCATTCTCTTATTGAACTTAGCCCAACCATTGAAAAAACAGAAAAAGGGGAAGAGAGAAAAGTCTTTGGAATTCAAATGGAAGTAAAAGAAGAAAGAGGAATCATTGCAAGTATCAAATACGCATTTACTAAATTCTTTAATATTATGAAGACCATGGCATTAACAATCGGAGGATTAATAACGGGTAAAATTTCTGTTCGAAACTTATCAGGACCTGTTGGTATTTACCAGGTCGTAGATCAAAGTGTCAAACTAGGATTACAACAATTGATTTATCTTACAGCATATTTATCAATCAATGTAGGATTTATTAATATTTTACCATTCCCTGCATTTGATGGAGGTCATGTCTTTTTCATGATTCTCGAGAAAATTATGGGTAAAAAAATCAATTCAAAAATTGAAAACACCGTAACCATTATTGGCTTTGGATTACTCATGCTTCTTATGGCAGTGGTAACCATCCATGATATTATTAGATTATTTTAAAAAAGATTCTTGGAAAATAAAATGTAACCTATAAAGTGGACTCTTAAAAAAAGAGAGACCTACTTTATAGGTTTTTATTATGTCTTGTTGTATAATATATGAAAGTTGGTGATAATTATGTCTAAAATATTATTTACAGATGCTCAAGTAAAAAAA
>JAFUYX010000015.1 GCA_017476885.1 Bacilli bacterium
GCTATTGCTTCTCACCATGGTGGAACAGAACAAACGAGTGTAATTTCAGTTTTAGTTCAGATTGCAGATACTTTATCTGCAGCAAGACCTGGTGCTCGAAATGATCCACTAGATAATTATATCAAACGCCTTGAGGATTTAGAAAATCTTGGAAATTCTTTTGAAGGTGTTGAGAAAACTTATGCAATGCAAGCAGGAAGAGAAGTTCGCGTGATGGTAAAACCTGATGAGGTTGATGATACTACCGCTTATAAAATTGCACGAGATATGAAAGAAAAAATTGAAAGTGAAATGCAATATCCTGGTACTATTAAGATTGTGGTTATTCGTGAATCTAGAGCTTTAGAGGAAGCAAAGTAAGGAGGACAAGAATATGTTACATGATATTTTATTAATTGTGATTGGTCTTATTATTGGACTTGTGATTGGCTTTTTTGTAGCAAGATATTTTATGAAGAAATATATGAAGCAAAATCCACCTATTAACGAAAAAATGATTGAAGCTATGATGAGTAGTATGGGAAGAAAACCTAGCCAAAAACAAGTTCGACAAGTAATGCAACAAATGAATCGTTATATGTAAGAGAACTTTTTCTAAAGTTCTTTTTTCATGCGTCAACTCGTCTATAAAAAAGATTGACTTCAAGTAGGAAAACGTGATATTCTATTATTAGATTAAAGTAGAAAAGAGTAAAAGGTGGATATCATGGAATTTTTAGAAAAATTATATGAAATTGAAAATTTTGGGATTTATTTGTTTGTAGTAATTGGAATCTTAATTGTTTTATTTTTGATTGTTTTGTTTTTTGGCAAGAAAGATTCTGAAAAAGCAGTTGAGGTAAAAGAGGAAAGTAAGGAATCAGAAGGAAAAGAAGCGTTTGTTGATCAACAAAAAGAAGAAAAGGCAGAAGTTGTTTCTGTTATGGAAGAACCTGTGATTCCTGCTCCAGTAAAAGCCAGTGTTACATTTGAGGAACCAAAGAGTACCATGGTGAATCAAGTTTTATATGAAGAAGAAAAAGAAACACCAAAGGAAGAAGTGGTTCAAGAAAAAGAATTTGATTTTGATGCTTTGGCTGAGGCGATTAGTAAAGAACTTGAAAGTATTGATAAGCAACCAGTAGAAGAAGTTCCTGTAAAACCTGTGATAGAAGAAAAAGAAGAATCTTTATTTACTTTTGTGCCTGAAGAAAAAGTAGAAAATGAGATTCCTGTAAAAGTAGAAGAAGTAAAAAGAGATGAAGTTCCTGTAAAAACTAGGGTAGTCATGCCAGAAGTATTTAGTTCTGTTTATGTTCATCGTGAAAAAGAAACTCCTAAAGTAGAGGAAACTCCAAAAGAGGTTCCTAAAGTTGAATCCCCTAAAATGGATTTACCAAAAAAGATTGAACTTCCAAAGAGAGCTCAATAAGTGTCATTAGACACTTTTTTTCATAACTTTATAGAATTATGCTATAATATAGACATGGAGATGAGGACCAGTGAAATTGTTTAGACCGAGTAAAGAATTGAATATTGAAGAGATTAATAATGTGGTGAGTTTATCCAAAAAAATCTTACATTTATTGTATGTGGTGATGATTTTTGCTACCATTTTTATTGCTACTTTGATTGTTCGTGAGTGGGGAATTTTAAAATTTCTTTTGAGTGTTTTGGAAGTATTAGCTCCATTCTTTATTGGATTTGTTCTTGCTTGGATTTTAAATCCATTGGTAAAAAAATTAGAAGAACAAAATATCCCGAGAACTTTTGGCTCCATACTTGTGTATGCCGGATTTATTCTATTTGTGATTCTGTTTTTAGTTTTCCTTGTTCCTACTATTTATCAACAACTTCAAGTATTTATTACAAATTTACCTGGAATTATCAATGAACTCGAACAATTTATGGATGACTTATTCTTAAAAATGGGTTCTATTCAAGGAATTGATTTTGAAAGTGTCAAACAAAGTATTTTTACATCTCTTGCCTCTTATATGGAAGATTTTGTAACCTCTGCTCCTCAGTTGATTGTTAGTTTTGCTTCTAGTTTCTTCTCAAGTGTTGTGACTATTGTTTTTGGGATTGTCATTGGAATTTATATGCTGCTTGATTTTGATTCCATTCAAGGTCATTTATTGAATTTACTTCCTGAAAAAAATCGCTTTGAAGCATCTATGTTAATTGCAAATATTTCTAGTGAGGTTCGAAAAAGTGTTCATGGAACCTTACTTGTGGCTGGAATGGTTTTTGTTTGTGATAGTTTAGGGTTCTTTGCTGTAGGATTACAAGCTCCTATTTTATTTGGATTATTATGCGGTATTACTGATTTGATTCCTTATGTGGGACCATATATTGGTGGTGTTGTAGCTGTTGTGGTTGGATTTGCCCAAAGTCCAGTAGTTGGAATGCTTACGTTAATTGTGGCTGTAGTGGTCCAACTTGTAGAAAACAATATTTTACAACCTATTGTAATGAGTAAGACCATGAAATTACATCCTGTTACGATTATTGTGGGATTACTTATTTTTGAACATTTCTTTGGAATTATTGGAATGATTCTATGTACTCCTTGTATAGCTCTTTCTAAAGTAGTATGGAAATTCTTTAAAGAAAAGTATCAATGGCTTTCAAAAGACTCTTATGAGAATGCTGTGGAAGAATAAAAGGGATTGTAAAAGTTTAGAGGTTCGTGTATAATATAGTTGTTTTTATTAGTTATTGATGATTTTTTGTGTTTATTCTTATCTTTTTGATAGAGACTTTGGAGTTGGTGAAACCAAAGAAAAGAAAGAATAAATGGCTGCAAGAAGGAGATAACTCGGAAAGTTTTCCGTTATCAAAAATTAAGATAAAAAAAGGATGGTACCGTCTACTTTCTAGACTCCTTTGGTGCTATTCTTTTTCTTTTTGAAAGGAGAGAGAATTTGAAAGTTTATATTATAGCTGGAAAAGCAAGGAGTGGTAAAACCCAAACGGCACAAGTTTTAAAGAAACTTTATGAAGAACAGGGACTAAAAGTTGTTATTAGCGAGTATAGTAAATACATTAAATTATTTGCGAAAGAACTCATAGGTTGGGATATGAAAAGTGAACCTAAACCAAGAGATTTCTTGCAAGAAATGGGTGATATGGTTCGAACTTTAAAAGAAGATATTTATTTTGTAAAACGGATGAGAGAAGATTTAAGTATCTATGAGAAGTTTTGCAATGTGGTTATTATTAGTGATGCTAGATTGCCTCAAGAACTAGATGGTTTAGAAGAGTTTCACCCAATTAAAATCAAAGTTGAACATTGTTTGCCAGAGTATGATTTGACGGAGAAACAAGCTCGTCATATTACCGAACATGCTCTAGATACCTATGAGCATTATGATAAGATTTTATCTCATTTGAGTATTGAAGAGATTGAAGAAGAATTAAAAGAAATGATAGAGAAGGAGAGAGATTCATGAATTTAAAAGATTTATATATTAATTTTTTCATTAGTAAAGGACATAAGCAGATTCCAAGTGCTCCCGTGGTTCCTGAAAATGATCCCAGTGTATTATTTAATACGGCTGGTATGCAACCTTTAATTCCATATTTAATGGGAGAAACACATCCCTATGGAACAAGACTATGCGATTATCAAAAATGTGTTCGAACCAATGATTTAGAAGAAATTGGAGATAGTTATCATCATACTTTCTTTGAAATGCTTGGTAACTGGAGTTTAGGAGATTATTTTAAGAAAGAAGCCATTACTTGGAGTTTTGAGTTTTTAACAGAAGTTTTACACATTCCAAAAGAAAGACTGGCTGTTACGGTGTTTGCTGGGAATGATGAGATTCCTTTTGATTTAGAAGCTCATGATTTGTGGTTGTCTTTAGGAATTAAAGAAGAAAGAATTGCAAGAACTAGGGAAGATAATTTCTGGATTGCAGGAGAAACTGGACCTTGTGGACCTGATTCAGAGATGTTCTATTTTCGAAGTGAGGATGAGATTCCAGAAGTGTTTGATCCAGAAGATAAACGTTGGGTTGAAATATGGAATGATGTTTTCATGCAATATGAAAAATTAAGTGATGGAACGATTCGAGAACTTCCTAAGAAAAATGTGGATACTGGAATGGGAGTTGAGAGAACCACTGCGATTCTAGAAGGAAAACTAGATAACTATGAATCTAGTATTTGGAGACCTGTGATTTCCTTAATTGAGAGTATTTCTCATCTTCCTTATAAAGGAAATGAAAAAGCGATGAGAGTGATTGCAGATCACTTAAGAACTGCTGTGTTTATTGCTGCAGATCCAGCTGGGATTAAACCTAAGAACACTGATCAAGGTTATATTTTGAGAAGACTGATTCGTAGAGCGATTCGATATGCCAAAAAGTTGAATATTGATTTAAATAGTGATTTTGAAAGACAGATTGCAACATTAATTCTAGATATGTATGAACCTTATTATAAGGAACTTAAAGATAATCGAGAAGTAGTTTTAGACGTACTCACTCAAGAAAAGAATAAGTTTGTGAAAACGCTTGAAAAAGGGTTGAAAGAGTTTGTTCGAGTTGCTTCTAAATCGAGTGAAATTGATGCGGAAACGGCGTTCCATTTATATGATACTTATGGTTTCCCGATTGAATTAACGTTAGAAGAAGCTAGTGAACGTGGGTTAAGTGTGGATGAAGCTGGATATCATGAATTATTTAAAAAACATCAAGAACTATCTAGAACAGCTTCTCAAGGAAAGTTTAAGGGTGGTCTTGCCGGGAATAGTGAGATTGAAACTCGTTATCATACGGCAACTCATTTACTTAATGCGGCTTTGAAGAGAGTGATTGGTCCTGAAGTGCATCAGATGGGGTCAAATATTACTGATGAGAGAATGCGTTTTGATTTTCCATGTGATCATAAGTTAACGGAGGAAGAAAAGAAGCAAGTTGAGGATTTGGTTAATAAGTGGATTCAAGAAGAACTCCCTGTTAAAAAAGAGATTATGGATAAGAAGGAAGCCGTTGCAAGTGGAGCTGAGTGTCAATTCTTAGAGAAGTATCCAGATATGGTAAGTGTTTATACGATTGGAGATAATGTATCCAAAGAACTCTGTGGAGGACCACATGTAGGGAATACCAAAGAAATTGGACACTTTAAGATTGTCAAGGAAGAGAGCTCTTCGGCTGGAGTAAGAAGAATTAAAGCTGTCATTGAAAAATAAAAAAAATTGTTGTACAATATAGAACAAGAAAGAGAGGAGTTTATCGCATGATTAAAGAATTTAAAGAATTCATTATGAGAGGAAATGTCATTGATTTAGCAGTCGGTGTTATCGTTGGAGCAGCTTTCCAAAAAATTGTTTCTAGTTTAGTAGATAATATTTTAATGCCAATTGTGGGAATGATTATTGGTGGTATTGATTTTACTAGTCTATCTGTGATGGTTGGTACTGCTGAAATTAAATATGGATTGTTTATTCAAAATGTCATTGATTTCTTAATTGTTGCTTTTGTTTTATTCTTGGTTGTAAAGGCTATGAGTAGCGCTAAGAAAGCAGCTGAAAAGAAACTTAAGAAAGAAGAAAAGAAAACTGAAGAAGAAGTTCCAGCAAAATCTGAAGACATTGTTTTACTAGAAGAAATCAGAGATTTACTTGCAAGTAATAAAAAAACTGCAAAGAAGTAAAAAGAAGTAGAGATTGCTACTTCTTTTTTTATAGTCTTTTTGATATAATGTATTTAAGAATAGAGGTATGTATCATGAAAGATAGTAATTTAAGTTTTAAGAATATTTTTAAAAGAGAAACAAAGTTAGCCACTTATATTATTGCAGTTACCACAATTTTAGTATTAGGTTTATCCTATGCGTTGTTTTTTCAAGTGAATAGTAACTCTCAAAATCAAATTGTAAAATCTGGAGATCTCGCATTTACGTATTCAAAAGATGGAACGGTAGTTCCAGATGGAAATATTAATCTTCAAATTACTGATCCAACCTGTTTTTATCCTATGACTGAGGCGGATGCGGATGCTTTAATTAGTACTTGTAGTTATCAGTTTTCCATTCAAAATACAGGTACTTTAAAAGCTTTCTATCAAATGTTTTTAAAAGCAACAGAGTCTAATACAGCTAATCCAGAACACTTAAAAGTCATCTTAAGAGAAAGTGATGGGACAACCTTCAATAAAATGACAGGATATCCTAAGACTGTAAAATCTATTAATGATAATGAAGGGATTTTACTTTCAGGAGATTTAGATAGAAATTCAAGTATCTTAGTTTACAATATTCAAATTTATTTAGATGAGTCTTTAGCGGGTGACGATGACTACAATTCCAAAGTCATTTCTTATAAACTAGAAGGAAAGAGTATTGTTCATGAAGATCAAGCTATTACAACAGGGCCTACTGGAGCTGAAACGATTGCTAAAATAGTAGAAGGCAGTGATCCAAATTCAACTGCAGTTATCGATAAAGGAACTGATGCTTCAGGATGCACGAATACTTTAGCATACGATGATTTTGGAAATCTAAGATATACGGGGGCAAACCCATGTAATTATGTTACGTTTAACGATGAAACAGCAGGATGGAGAATTATTGGAGTCTTTGATAATCAAATTAAACTTATCAGAAATGAATCAATTGGAGATTATTCATGGGATACGAGTGTATCTAACATAAACTATGGATACGGAATTAATCAATGGGGCGAGTCAGACACATATACTGGAGCAGATTTAATGAAACTACTTAACCCAGGGTTTGATACGAATATAGCTGAAGATGATTCAGGAAATACCATTACTGGAACATATGCCAATAATAGTTTGTATTGGAATAAAGGAACAGGAAATTGTTATAATGATTGGAAAAATGCTTATACTACCTGTGATTTTAGTACTACAGGATTAAATGAATCAGCTAAGAATATGATAGATAAACATACATGGAACTTAGGAAGTCAAGGGGAAAATGATGTTTTTACAAGTGGAAATGGATTAGGACTTGCAAGTAAATTCTATGAATATGAAAGAAGTAAAAAGAACGGAAAAATCTGTACATCAGGAAGTTCTTGTAATGACACCGTAAATAGAACAACAACCTGGGAAGGATATGTAGGACTCATGTCACCAAGTGACTATGGATATGCTGTAGGAGGAGAAGTAAGAGATACATGCTTAAATTTAAATTTGACATATGGAGGATATAATACCAACAATTGTTATAGCAACGACTGGTTATATAAAACTTCAACATATCAATTTACAATGTCTCCGTGTGCGTATTCCTCCAATGCTAACCATGTGTTCGGCGTGCATTCTGGCGGGTTTGTCAACAACCTCAGTGCCAGCTATGTCTCTGTTGTCCGGCCGGCCTTGTTTCTGATACCCTCTATCACAATTTCAGGGGAAGGAACACCAACAGACCCTTATACTTTGAGTGCAAATTAAAAGTTGTATGACAAAGTTTATAAGGCACGCAATAAAGATATAGAATCTAGTGTGTAAATTCAAAAACACACTAGATTTTTTCTTTAACGTATATGAAACTTTCATCATTTGACATTTTTTGTACAAGTTAGGTGTTAAGATAGGTTTTAAAACAAACGAGGAGGAACCTATCTTATGGAGAAAGATATTTATTTTGAAAGTATTAAAGAAGAAATACTGAATAATGAAATCACAAAAAGAGTAAAAGACTATAGTAAAAACAGAAGTGATTTAAGAACGTATGCTAGTATTGGAAAAACGCTTGAAGAAGCAGGAAAGCATTACGGAGAAGGAATTATTAAGAAATATGCTGAAAAATTAACCAAAGAGTTTGGAAAGGGATATAGTCAACGTAATCTTTGGCTCATGTTAAATTTTTATAAGTATAGTCAAAAAGTGCAGACAGTGTCTGCAGAATTATCATGGTCTTATTATTGTGAATTACTTCGATTAGAAAATGATAAAGAAATAAAATACTATAGCATGATAGCAATTCAACTTAGTCTGTCGGTGAGAGAATTAAGAACTAGAATCAAAAATAAAGAATATGAAAGACTAGATGAAGAAACAAAAGAAAAATTAAACAGTAATGATTCTCAAAAGATTACAGAATATATTACAAATCCAATTATCATAAATAATAAGAATCGATATGAAGAAATCAGTGAAAAAGTACTTCAAAAAATTATCCTAGAAGATATTCCTTCTTTTCTAGATGAACTAGGTACTGGTTTTACGTTTATCAAAAATGAATACAAGATAAAGATAGGAGAAAGATACAACTATATCGACTTGCTATTGTTTAATTATATTTATAATTGCTTTACTGTAGTAGAATTAAAAATAGGAGAACTCAAAAAAGAACACATAGGGCAAATAGAAGTCTATATGAATTACATCGATAAGAATCTAAAGAAAAGCATTCATGGTAAAACAATAGGAATTATCTTAGTAAGAAAGAATAATAAGTATGTCATAGAATACTGTAGTGACCATCGGATAAAAGCAAGAGAATATGTGATTTTATCCTAAATAAAAAAATAACCGCTAGAATGAACTAGTGGTTATTGATACAAAATACTGCATATAGAGGCACTGATTTTATGCTATTTTCAAATCCAAAGTTTTTTGAAGAAATGCGAATACTATATTGAGGTTTATATTTTTTTATATATTCATTTAAACTTTTATTATTTGTTCTTCTTCCACTTTTTACTTCAACTGGAATAATTTCTCCATTTATTTTTATTAAAAAATCAATCTCATATTTGTCAAAATTATAATAAAATAATTCTTTTGCGTTTGGATAAAGTTCACATGCAACGTAGTTTTCTGTTAACACTTCTTTGAACATTTCGTTTTTTTCTAATAATATTTCTTGATAATCTAAATTTGAAAGTGCTCTAAGTAGACCTGGATCACTTAAATATAGTTTGAATTTTTCGGAACTTATAAATGCTTTTAATGGAGATTCGTTTTTTTCTGTTAAACTACATTTTAAAACCATGTTGCTAGCAAGAAGCCAATCTAGACTACTTTTATATCTTATTTTTCTTGCACTTTCATCTACAATGCTAAATTTGAAAGTGTTATTTTCTCTAGCAAGTTCTTTTGGAATTGCATTGTAGATCTGATTATTCTTTAATCCTTCGCTGTTTTCAGTGTACTTTGTCATATCAGCTAAATAGGCTGTTATAATTTGTTCTTGTAATTCAAAGTTTACATGCGATATATTATAATTATTTTCAATGAAATTATTGATTAGTGCGGGCATTCCTCCTAGTACTAGATATTTTTTGTATAAATCAAGTGCTTTATCATGAATTGGCTCGATGAGTTTTTCATTGTTTGCAAAATGCTTTTTTATTTCATTTAATAATTTTTCTTCTTTTATAGCAATTAAGAATTCCTCAAAGTTCATGGGATATAAATATTTAATGTTTACTTTACCTACTGGAAAAGAAGATTTAAACCGGTTAATTTTAACCCCTAATAAGGAACCTGCACATACGACTTTATAAGGTTTGTCGCTTTCACAAAAATATTTTAATGAAGTAATTGCTCTTTCGCTTACTTGTATTTCATCTAAAAATAAAATAGTAT
Organism: Bacilli bacterium; assembly: GCA_017476885.1. Classification (GTDB taxonomy): domain Bacteria; phylum Bacillota_I; class Bacilli_A; order RF39; family UBA660; genus Ventrenecus. The sequence continues at coordinate 9,555 of JAFUYX010000015.1, forward strand.
CTTCTGCATTTAAAGTCCTGTTTTTTAATATTTCTAATTGTTCGATAATTGTTTCTGGGTTGATGCTATTTTCAAATACTTTTTTGGCATTTTCATCTTTTTCTAAATTTATGTATATGTAATTATTGTAATTGTTTTTGCAAAAATTATCTAATAGATACGTTTTTCCTGTTTGCCTTGCACCTACTAACATTAAAGGCATTTTATAGTTTTCTTTCCAAATCTTTAAATCTTCTTTGATTTTTCTCATTTCTATGTTAATTTTAATATTTCTACTTTTTCTAAATTCTATATTTCTTGTTCCAAAATACGACAAAATGTGATAGAATACTTTTATATAGAAGAGTAGGAGGGAGTCACCTTGAGTAAGGAATTTATTATCATTATTGGTATTGCTTATTATGTTGTTACAGTGGGGCTCATTATTCTTGTTTTAAATTTAATGCAAAAAAAAGAAAAGAATAGTTATCGAAAATCTTTACAAGAATTAGAGAAGAATAAAAATCTCTTGGTTTCAGCTGCTTTAATGGCAGAGTTGAAGAAGGTAGAACCTTTAGTGATTAATACTCCTATGAAGGCTCAATTTTTAGAATGGCAACATAAATTTGAGGTGATTAAAACGGAAGATGTCCCTCGTATTACCGATATGCTTTTAGAGGCAGAGGAAATTTTTGATCAAAAAGATTATAAGGTGTTAAAGAAGAAACTTTCTGATATTGAACTTGATATTTATTATGTGAAGACGAAAGCTGATTTTTTATTAGAAGAGATTAAAGAGATTACGTTGAGTGAAGAAAGAAATCGAGAAACGATAACGAAGTTGAAAGCTTCTTATAGGGAAATCTTGGTAAAATATCAGGAACATAAGAATGAATATGAATTAATTTCTTCTCCTTTGGATTTACAATTTGAAAGAGTGGATAAACTTTTTTCAGCATTTGAAACTCATATGGAGAATCATGCTTATCAAGAGATTGGTAAAATTGTGAAGGCTCTTGATGATTTAATTGGGAACTTACGTTTAGTATTGGAAGAAGCTCCAACCATCCTGATGCTTGGTAAGAATATTTTACCAAAGAAAATGGAGAGTATTTTAAAAACTTCTGCGAATATGGAAAGAGAAGGATATAATCTAGATTATTTAAACATTGCTTATAATATTAGTGAGTCCAATAAGAAGATTGCTGATGTTTTTCAAAGATTAAATGTTTTAAATATTGAAGATAGTGTATTAGAGTTAAAAACGATGCATGATTATTTTGATTCTATCTTTAATGAATTTGAAAAAGAGAGAATCTCTAAGAAAATATTTAGTGATTATTCTCGTACTCTTACTTTAAAGATTAGTAAATTAACTAAGATTAATGATACTTTGTTAAAGAAACTTAAAGATATTCAGTATAGTTATGATTTAGGGGAAGAAGATGTGGCGATTGTTTTTCAAATTAAAGAAGAACTTGCTTTAGAAAGAGGAGAATATGATGATGTTATAGCTGAATCCAGGGAGAAGAAGAGTTCTTATTCGCATCTTGGAAAAGAAATGGAACTATTAAATGTTAAAGTAAGTAAAACGGAAGAAAAATTGGAAGTTGCTTTAAGAACACTTGGAAGTTTAAAAGAAGATGAGTTAAGGGCAAGAGAACAATTAGATGAAATGAAGAGTATTTTAGGGAATGCAAAGAGTTTAATGCGAGGATTTAAACTTCCTTTTGTTCCGAATCGTTATTATGTAGAACTTTCTGAAGCAACAGAAGCCATTGCCAATATGGTGGAAGAGTTAGAGAAGACACCGATTTCGATTAAAGTTTTAAATACGAGAGTAGACACGGCTAGGGATTTGGTGTTAAAATTTTATAACACGACAAAGAGTATTATTAAGACTGCTGAGATGGCTGAGACAGCCATTGTATATGGAAATCGCTATCGGGCTTTAAGTCGTGATGTTGAATTTGGTTTAGAGAAAGCAGAGAAGTCGTTTTATAATGGTGATTTTAAGAAGTCTTTAGAAACGGCAATTGAAGCGATTAATGTGATTGAACCAGGAATTTATAAGAAACTCATGGAAGAGTATGAAGGCTAGGAGTAATTCATGAAGAAGTTAATGATTGATTTAGATGAAACAATTTGTACTGGGGGATATCTACAAGCTGTCAATGATTATTTAAAAACAAATTATAAAGAAGAAGAGATTGATAGTTATTATGTGGAAGATGTCATGAATGAGGAAGAAAAGGAACGTTTTTTAGATTATTTTTATGAACACGTCAATATTTATAAGACCATCGATCTTGTTCCGGACTCTTTGAAAGTGATTGAGGCATTGTCCAAACATTATGATATTTATATTGCTACCGCTTTTGTTGATAAAAGAAGAGTTAAGGAAAGTGGGGTTATGGCTATGCAAAAGTATCATTGGATTATTGAGAATATGCCCTATATTGATCCTAAAAAGATTTTTTTAACAGGAAGTAAGAATCTTGTCATGTGTGATGTTAAAATTGATGATAAAGTTTCAAATTTAAAAGGATTTGGAGAGTTGAAACTATTACTGGATCAACCACATAATCAAAAATATACGGCTCAAGAATTAGAACAAAGAAAGATTAAAAGGGTGTATAATTGGAATCAGATTTATTCTTTATTAATGCCAGAAAGTGAGGGAAACTCATGATTTATCTTGATTATAGTGCAACTACTCCAGTTTCTTATGATGTGTTAGAATCTTATATTCGGGCAACGAAAGATTTTCCAGGAAATCCTAATAGTTTGCATAGTCTTGGAGTAAAATCTAAAGCACTTATGAATAGTGCCATCAAACAAATTGCTGAGATTTTTAATGTGCTAGAAAGTGAGATTACTTTTACTAGTGGCGCTACTGAAGCCAATAACTTTGCTTTGATTGGAACTTGTTTGGCCAATTTAAAACTTGGCAATCATTTGATTGTTTCAAAGTTAGAACATCCATCTATATATAAGATCTGTGATTATTTAGAAACGATTGGGTTTGAGATCAGTTATGTAGATAATAATGAAGATGGGTTAATTGATTTTGAAGAATTGAAAAGAAAAATGAGAAATGATACTATTTTAGTGAGTATCTGTGCGGTGAATAGTGAGACTGGGGTTAGACAACCTTTGAAGATGATTCGTCAAGTCATTCGAAAAGAAAATTCTAGAACGTATTTTCATAGTGATATGACTCAGGCTTTGGGAAAGGTTCCAGTGAATTTACATGATGTGGATTTAGCGAGTGCTAGTGCACATAAAATATTTGGTCCAAAGGGGATAGGATTTTTCTATAAAAGTAGTCATGTTCCTTTTAAACCAATCATCTATGGGAGTGGAAAGGTGAATTTATTTAATCCTGGTACTCCTCCTTTACCTTTGATTGTAGCTTTTGCTAAGGCAATTCGTCTTGCTACTATAGATCTTGAAAAAAGGGAAAATTTTGTGAGAAGGTTGAATGATCGAATTGTTCAAGATTTGAAGAAATATGATGGAGTTTTGATAAATCAAAGTAAGATTTGTATTCCTCATATTTTAAATATTTCTCTCTTAGAAATTAAGGCAGAGACTTTCTTGCACGCTTTAGAAGAGTATGAAATCTATGTTAGTACGAATACGGCTTGTTCAAGTGGGGAGTTATCTACTTCTGTGATGGCTTTGTATGGAGATAAGAAAAGAGCATCTTCAACACTTCGAATTTCTCTTTCTTATTTGACGACTACGGATGAAATTAATAAGTTTTTAATGTACTTTAAAATTGTTTATGAAAAATTGAGTTTATTAAAAAGAGAAGAAACATAGATTGTTTTTTCTTTTTCTTGCTCTTTTTTCTTCTTTTTAGTATAATTTGTGTATCTTAAGAAGAGGTAGGTGGTATGTTATGGAAGATAAGTTTCATCTTTCTAGAGAAGAAAGTATTTTGATAGCAAAAAAGTATTTGAAAGAGTCAGTATATCGAAGTGCTCATTTAGAGGGTATTCAAGTTACGTTTCCTCAAACAGAAGCTATTTTAGAAGATGCTATGGTTCAAAATGTTACCAGTAAAGATATCTGTAAAATTTGTGATTTAAGAGATGCTTGGGAATATTTGCTTTTGCATTTAGATGAGCCCTTAGATTTAGTTTTTTTAGAAAATATTCATGAGATTATTGCTAAGGAAGATCTTCCTTGGAATTATTTAGGCAAGATTCGTGATATTGTTGTGAGAATCAGTGGAACTTCTTTTATGCCTGAAATACCTTCTTCAGAAGAAATTCACCAATCTTTAATTAATCTTTTAAGTATTTCAAATGCTACAGAGCGTGCTATAGAGACTCTTCTTTATTTGATGCGTTTACAACCATTTGTTGATGGGAATAAGCGAGTTGCAACATTTGCTTGTAATAAGATATTAATTGAAAATGGATGTGGAATCTTTTCTGTTCCAGTTGAATATACTCAAACGTTTAGTGAAAAACTTGTTCATTATTATACAACAAATGAATCTAGTGATTTAAAACAATTTATTTATGATTATTGTATAGATGGGATTACTTTTTCTTCATGAAGTTTTTTCCATCTTTTTTCTTGCTCTTTTTTCTTCTTTTTAGTATAATCTTTTTGTCTTAAAAAGGAGGTTTTTGCCTGTGAAAAAATTAATTTTGATCAAATATGCTGAGTTAAGTACAAAAAAAGATAATATTGGAATGTTTATCAAACAATTGAAAAGAAATTTAGAAGAAAAATTAAGAAAGTATCATGCAGTGATTTCTTTTGATAAGGGAAGAATGTTTGTTTCTGTAGAAAATTATTTTGAGGAATGCTTTCAAGAGGTTTTACATACGTTTGGAATTCATGAAGTAGAAATTGCTTATGAACTGGAAAATAATTCTTTGGATTGTTTAGAAAATAGTTTAGTTTCTTTAATCCAAAAAAAGGAATTTCATTCTTTTAAAATAGAAACGATTCGCAGTGATAAGTCTTATCCTATGAAAAGCCCTGAGATTAGTAAATACTTTGGTGGGGTTGTTTTAAGGAATAAACCAGGAGTACAAGTGGATGTTCATCATCCTGAAGTCGTAATACATATTGAGATTCGAAGAGAACATGCTTATCTTTATTTGGATACCTATAAAGGAATTGGAGGGTATCCAGTTGGAACTTTAGGAAAAGGAATGTTGATGCTTTCAGGGGGAATTGATTCTCCAGTGGCTGGATATTTAGCGATGAAACGAGGAGTAAAGTTAGAGGCTATTTATTTTGAAAGTCCTCCTCATACGAGTGAAGAAGCAAAGAATAAAGTGTTAGAACTTGCTAGGTTACTGGGAAAGTATGCTACTCCTATTAAAGTCCATATCATTCATTTTACGGAAATTCAGGAAGCTATTTATAAGAACATTCCTAAAGAATATATGATTACCATTATGAGAAGAATGATGTATCGGATTGCAGCAATTATTGCCTATAACAATCGTTGTAAGATATTAGTGAATGGGGAGTCGATTGGTCAAGTGGCAAGTCAAACCCTTACTTCGATGAGTGTGATTAATGAAGTGGTGAAATTGCCTGTGATAAGACCCGTTGCGTGTTTTGATAAACTTGAAATAATTGATTTAGCCAAAAAAATTGGAACGTATGAAACTAGTATTTTACCTTATGAAGATTGTTGTACGATTTTTGTTCCAGATCATCCTGTGATTAATCCGGTGTTAGAGAAGTGCTTAGAATATGAACAAATCATTCCTTATCAAGAATTGATTCATGAGGCAATTAAAAATCATGAAGTTGTGGTTCCTAAAGAAGAAAAGAATACTTTTGAAGACTATCTATAGTATAGTCTTTTCTTTTGGGGGCAAATTAATGATGGGTGAAGAATATGCAAAAGTATCAAAGAGATTCTTATGTTCAAAAAATTGTGAAAGAAAAATCGAAGAAGAAAGAAACCATTGTATTAGAACAGAAGCAAAGAGAATTTTCGAGTGGACCGGATTGTATCTAGTCAAATAGAAAAAAATAGTGTATAATTCTTTTCAGGAGATGAAAGAGATGAAAATATTATCAGTGAATGCTGGAAGCTCTTCTTTAAAGTTTACAGCTTATGAAATGCCTGAAGAGAAAGTTTTAATTTCAGGTGCGTTTGAAAGAATTGGTATTGGGGAGAGTTTTTATACCATTAAGATTAATGGAGAAAAGATTAAAAAGGAAAAAGAGTTTGCAAGCCATAAAGAAGCAGTAGCTACTTTGATTGATGAGTTACTTGAGAATGGAGTCATTTCTTCTTTAGAGGAAATTGAAGGAGTAGGACATCGTTTAGTTCATGGTGGAGAAAAGTATGCAGAGAGCGTTGTGATTGATGAAGATGTTGTTCAAACTGTATCTGAGTTATCTGAACTTGCTCCATTACACAATCCGGCAAATTTAATTGGTGTGGAAGCATTTAAGAGTGAAATTCCTAGTGCTTTAGAAGTTGGATGTTTTGATACCGCTTTCCATCAAACCATGAGAAAGAAAGAATTTTTATATCCTGTTCCTTATGAATGGTATGAAAAATATGGAGTTAGAAAATATGGATTCCATGGAATGAGTCATGCTTATATTGCTGGTAGAATGGCTGAAATTTTAGGAAAAGAAGATGCTAGAGTGATTTCTTGTCATATTGGAAATGGTGCTTCTCTTTGTGCGATTAAAGATGGAAAAAGTGTAGATACCTCTATGGGATTTACTCCAAATGCAGGGTTAATGATGGGAACTCGTTCTGGAGATATTGATGCCACTTTAATTCCATTTATTATGGGAAAGACTGGAAAAAGTTTGGATGAGGTTATCAATGATTTAAATAAAAAATCTGGATATTTAGGAGTTTCTGGTATTTCTTCAGATTCTAGAGATATTGAAGAAGCAGTTGAAAAGGGAAATGAAAGAGCAATTCTTTCTCAGGAAATGTATGTAGAACGAATTGTTAACTATATCGCTGAATATTATTTAGAACTTGGAGGAGCAGATGCGATTGTCTTTACTGCAGGTGTTGGTGAAAATTCGGCATCTACTAGAGCACAGATTATTCAGTGTTTGGAACCATTAGGAATTAAACTTGATGAAGAAAAGAATCAAACTCGTGGTAAAGAAGCTTTGATTAGTACAGAAGATTCGAAAGTTCAAGTTTATGTGATTCCAACTGATGAAGAAGTTATGATAGCACGTGATACCTATCGTTTTATTCAAGAAAGGACTATTTAGTTCTTTTTTTGTCCTCTTTTAAAAGAGAATAAAATATGTTACAATGGTAGGGAAAAGAGGGATGACATGCATAATGATATCATAAAAAAAATACTTAAGAAAATTCGACAATATGATGTAATTGTCATTGCTAGGCATGTAAGTCCAGATCCGGATGCGATTTGTTCTCAACTTGCTCTTAGAGATGCAATTTTATCGATGTATCCTAAGAAGAAAGTTTATGCAGTTGGGAAGAGTGTTTCTAAGTTTCGAAAATTTGGAGTTTTAGATAAAGTAGATGTATCTACACTTAATAAAGTTTTACTTATTACGACTGATGTTCCCAATTTTTATCGAGTCGATGGAATTGAAGGGTTACAATATAGTGAAGTCATTAAAATTGATCATCATCCTTTTGAGGAGGATTTTGGAGGAATTGAATGGATTGATGAAAGTGCTTGTTCTGTTTGTCAGATGATTGCTGTGATGTTATTAAAAAGTAATTTTAAATTTCCAGAAAGTGTTGCAAGTAATTTATTTTTAGGGATTGTATCAGATTCAGATCGCTTTTTACTTCCGTATACTACGCCTCAGACGTTTCAAGTTTGTATGGAATTGATTCGAAGAAATCATTTGCCTTTTACGAGACTTTATGATAAGTTATATGAACGACCTTTGGAAGAAGTTCGTTTTCAAGGATACATTGCACAACATCTTGAAGTAAGCGAAAATGGATTTGCCCATCTCGAGATTAATGATGAAATTATTAGTGATTTTCATGTGGATACGGCAACGGCTTCGAATTTGATTAATAGTTTTAATTATATTAAAGGAATCTATGTTTGGACTTTTGTTACTTATGATTCTAAGAATCAGCTTTATAAAGTCAACATTCGAAGTAAGGGACCTATTGTCAATGAGATTGCTTCTAAATATCATGGCGGGGGACATAAATTTGCCAGTGGTGTAAGAACTTCATCTAGAGAAGAAATTGATTGTTTATTAAGGGATTTAGACGAAGCGTGTAAAAGTTATAAAAGTACTTTAGAAATGTAGGGGGATGTATATGGATAAGTATATTTTAGCAAAAGAGGATTTGAAAGAGAGTCAAGATTGGATTAGAAAAAGAAAGTTGATTTCTGGGATGAGTGAAGAGGAAATTGAAGCGGAGTTCAAAAGTCAAATGAGAGAACCTAAATATGAAATGGGATTTTAAAATGATTTTCCAAAGTTAAGTATTGATGATCAAAGAAAGTTAGCTGATTTAGAACTTCAAGATTCTAAACTTGAGGCGAGGTTGTTTCAAATACAAGAAGAGATTCAGCATTTTAATTCTAAAATGAAGCAACTTGAGGAATTGCGTCAAGCTAATCATGAACGTATTTGTAAAATACAGGGGCATCGTTTGTCTGTTTCAGTTTATTCTTCAAGTAAGGATGAATATATGCCAGGAAATTTGTATCGTGTTTGTGAGGTTTGTGGAAAAAAATTTTATGGTATAGAAATTGGTCAGAAAGATTGTGTTGTTCGAGTTTTAAAAAAGGATAATAGTATTCAATATTAAAAAATACTTGACAAACATACAATAATTATGTAGAATGTTTACGTTACTATCAAAAAGAAAGAGATGAACTTTGTTCGCCACCTGAGTGTTTGAATGCTAGGTAAAAAGCTTTTTTAAGACTATTCTTAAGAACTTTAAAGGCGGATAATGGTTTATTATCTGCTTTTTAAATGTATGGAGGTGCATTACAATAGCAAAGAAAACAGATGACTTACCAGTGAATGAACAGATTCGTGTCAGCGAACTTATGGTCATTGGCCCTAATGGAGAACAGATGGGAATTAAGAGTTTACAAGATGCTTTAACCATTGCAAATTTTGCTGGTCTTGATTTAGTTTTGATGAATGGAAGTTCTACTCCTGCAGTAGGAAAGATTATGGATTATAATAAGTTCCGTTATGAAAAACAAAAGAAGGCTAAGGATGCAATGAAGAAACAAAGAGAAGCCAATCGAGACTTAAAAGAGTATCGTTTGTCGGTAAACATTGATGTCCATGATTTTGAAACGAGAGTAAAAAATGCTCATGAGTATCTAGAAAAAGGTCATAAGATTCGTGGGTTTATTCGTTTTAGAGGAAGAGAGATGTCTCATCCAGAATTAGGGAAAGAAGTTTTAAATCGATTTGCGGATAAATTAAGTGATGTAGGATCTATTGATTCTCCTGTTTCTCAGGAAGGAAGAAATATGTCTATCATTTTAGCACCAAAAAAATAGAAAGAAAGAAGGATTAGAATTATGGCAAAAGGCCCAAAGATGAAAACTCATAAAGCAAGTAGTAAAGTTTTCAATAAGAAAAAGAATGGTACTTTGACTTACAAGGTAGGAAATGGTAACCATAAAACAAGTAAGGATAGTGCAAAACAAGTTCGACAAAGACGTAATAAAGGTGTACTAAGTAAAGGAGAAGCTAGCAGAATTAAATCTGTTATCTAGTAAGGTGGTGTATTAAATGGCAAGAGTTAAAGGTGGAATTGTTTCCAAAAATAGAAGAAGAAAAGTATTAAAAAGAGCTAAAGGATATTTTGGCTCTAAACATCGTTTATATAAGACTGCTCAAGAGCAATTATTCCATAGTGGAGCTTATGCTTTTAGAGATCGTAGAGCAAAGAAAAGAGATTTCAGAAAATTATGGATTACTCGTATTAATGCTGCTTGTAGAGAAAATGATATTAGTTATTCTAAATTTATGGGAGGACTTAAGAATGCTGGAATTGAAATCAATCGTAAGATGTTAAGTGAACTTGCAATTGATGATTCTAAAGCATTTGCTTCTCTTGTTGAGACTTCTAAAGAAGCTTTGAAGAGTGGTAAAAAAGTGGTAAAAGAAGAGAAGAAAGAAACTGTAAAGAAAGAATCTAAAAAAGAAGTCAAAAAAGATTATAGTACAATGACTTTAACAGAATTAAAGGCTGTAGCTAAAGAACAAGGTGTTAAGGGATATTCTACTATGAAAAAAGATGAATTAATTAAGAACTTAAAGTAAATCTTTAGTTCTTTTTTTTAAATAGTTATGTTATAATTAGAATACTTAAGAGGGAGGATATTTATGCATTCTACAGTTTTAAAACGTATTTCTGCTTATTTATTGGATTTTTTATTGGTACTTTTATTAGTGACTTTGCTGTCCTATGTACCATTTTTAAATCCACATCGGAAGGAGTACTCTGAAAAGTATAATGAACTTGTTAATGTGTATGATCGGTTTGCCGATGGTGAAATCAGTCAGGCTGAGTATGATGAGGCATATGTTCCTATTGCTTATGAAATGTATCGTTATAATACCAGTTATGTAGTGATTGATTTAGTAATAGTCATTTTATATTTTGCGGTATTGCCATTTTTTAGTGGTGGTCAAACGGTAGGAAAGAAGTTATTTCAAATCAAAATAGTAGGAAAAGATGAAAAGAAGTTAAATTTTTATCAATATTTGATACGAGCAGTCGTTTTAAATAACGTTCTTATTTCGATTTTGTTGCAAGCCATTGTTTATTTGATGGATGTTGAATCCTATGAGTTTTTTTATCGTAATGTGAATTTAGTTGGGTACATTATTCAATATGCTACATTGTTTTTGGTATTTGTAAGAAGAGATGGAAGAGGGCTTCATGATATGATAGCAGGAACTAGGGTGGTTTTAACAGAAAATCAAGATAAGAAGAGAATAGGACAAATTCAAGTGGAAGAACAGGTTTTAGATAGTGAACTAGAACGACCTAAAAAGAGTAAGAAAAAAGATGTGATCGAAGCACGTGTGATTGATAAGAAAAATGTGGTCAAGAAAAAAGAAAATACTAATCGTAAAAGATGATATTTTCTTTTTTTATGTCCATTTTTGTTTCATAGAATGCTTTCATAAATTTATAGAGTTCGATGATATCTTTGGTCGAACAGGTTTCTATGGA
>JAFUYX010000016.1 GCA_017476885.1 Bacilli bacterium
ATACAACAGATTCATAAAAATTTCAATCTTTTTTTAATCTATGATATAATTATTTTAGGATAGGATGGGATAAAAATTTCAATCTTTTTTTAATCTATGATATAATTATTTTAGGATAGGATGGGATAAAATTGGCAAAAAGAAAAAAACTAAAACTTAAAAAATGGGTTTACTTTGCATTACTAGGAATCATCATCATCATTCTGGGCTCTTATTACGGAATAAAAAAATATCAAGAATACCGATATCAACAAACCCTAGAATACAAAATTATTACTCATGGGTACAGTAAAGAAGAAGCCACTACACTGCAAGAACGATTAAATGAAGAGCAAATCATTTCTATACTAGATAAAGAAGAGCACGCAACAATCTTATCTCTTCTTCAAGAAAAATATTTTCTATTTAAAAATCTAGATGCATATATAGAATATATCAAAGAAGAAGAATTTGATGGAAAACTCAGTGAGGTAATTGCCATTATAAATACTCACGCCAATAATAAATGGTACACCAAAGAATTCACTACCAATATTCAATTAAAAGAACAAATGATAGTCAATAAGTTCTATGCACTAGATGAATCCTACAAACCCGAAAATCTAAAAACAATTTCTTTAAACTACTCCTATGGGAAAGAAGGAGACAACCAATTAATTGACTATGCTTATGAAAAATTTTTAGAATTATGGAATGCAGCAAACGAAAAAGGATATTATCTAATGGTTACTTCAAGTTACCGAACCTATCAAGAACAATCAGAAATCTACAATAGTAGAAAATCTTCTCAAGGAGAAAAAAAAGCAGACCAAACAGCAGCTAGACCAGGTCATTCCGAACACCAAACAGGACTGGTTGTAGATATGACTAGCAAAAGTGAACCCTACGCCGAAGATTTTAGTCAAAGCAAAGCCTACGAATGGCTTAAAGAAAATGCCCATAAATATGGTTGGATTGAAAGATATCCAGAGAATAAGACCTACCTAACAGGATACTCACCAGAATCATGGCATTGGAGATATGTTGGAACAAAAGCCGCTAAAATCATCCATGATGAAGAAATCACCTATGATGAATACTATGCCTACTACATTGAAAAATAGAGCCTAAGCTCTATTTTAAAAAACTACTATTGTGAACAGTAGAAAAATGACTATGTTCCATTACATAAGTTAAAACATCCACCGTATCATCAATTAAAACAAAATTTTTATCAGGAAGTCCAGGATAAAATTCTTGGACTTTTTTCATCACTTCTAATTTATCATTATTATGGTATACTTCAAAAACATGATCAGGTAAAATATGATAATGTTTTCTTAAAAAATCTATTTTTTGTTGTTTTTCAATCTCATTCATAACCTTTGTTGCAACATATACCCTACTCATATCTTTATCTTTCAAAAAATCTTGCATAGTAGAAATTGGAGCCATAGTCTCATAGAAATTTTTTGATTTAATTGCTTCTGCCCAATCCTCATCATTTAAAGTATAATGATTATACTCTCCAAACTCCATTCGAACAAGTACACCATCCACATCAAAAACATAAACTGTATCTAGATTAGAAAAAATTTCTTTCATTTTACTCATAAATAACCCTCACTAATGGTGTTCCAGGGGAGAATTGAACTCCCGACCTTCAGCTCCGGAGGCTGACGCTCTATCCAACTGAGCTACTAGAACCTATACCTATTATAACACAAATAAAAAAGGAGATAAACTCCTAAGCCAATATAATATTATCCAAGTTGATTAAACTATACTTTAAAGTCTTTCCAATTTCCTCTTCAGGAGTACTTTCATCTAACCATAAACGCATATAATAAGTCTTATTACTAGCAATAATATCTCCATCATCAATCAAGTAATAACGATAAAGTTGATCTTCTTGATAGAAACGATCCTTTAAAGAATAAACTTCATCTCCAATGGAATACTTTAAATATTCATCTTTTAAAGTAGAATCCTTAGATATTCGAAAAACAATGTGATATGGATATAAAATATTAGTTTCATTTCGCAAAGTCACAAGCATAGGTTGTAAAAAATTCTTAGAAGCCTCATCACTCATAGGATAAAACTTATAATCTTGATATCCATCTACAGTAACATAAGCAAGACTTGTAGTATCATAAATTCGAGCAATTTCAAGCATTTCCTTAGGAAGACTACTCCAAGCAAAATAAGCAACAACAATAATAGCAAGAAAAACAACACATTCTATCACTTTGTGATAAATAATTTTATCAATATTTTTCATTATACAAACCCCTTTGAATGAATCCATAATATCACAAAAAAAGGAAAATGTCAAATTTGTGTATATTAAAACAAGGAGTATTGACTTTTATAAACATGTAAAAAAGATATAAACACAAAGTATTTATATCTTCAAACTAAGATTAAAATCCCCTTTTCTAATAAAACAATGCTTTATACGGAAAGGTCAAAAATTTTAATTTAAAGTCTGATCCCCATGATTATGATGTTTTCTCTTTCTTTTTCTTTTACGCTTTTTCTTTGGTTTTTCAAGAGTTTCACCACGTACTACGACAACCTCTGACTCCTCTGAAACTTCTGAAGACTCATCAACAACCTCATCATCATTTTCTGAATTCTCTCTCAATTTAGGAAGATCATCTTCTTCATTAGAACTCACATCTTCTTGCAATAATAAAGGTAGATCTAGATTTTCTTGAATAATTGGAACAATATCATCATCAGGATTAGAATCGCTACTATTATCTACAACAGATAAAGAATCAATAATTCCTTCACCTTTAGACGTACGCTCAACCCCATATCTTTCCATCAATTTTTGTTCTGTTTCTTTCTTCTTTTCTTCCTCTTTTGCTTGTTCCAAGGAAAGATTATTTTCATAATGATGAACTTCATTTTTCACGGTTTTAAGACGAGCAATTTTTAATATATCACTAATAATAACATACAACGCAGGCAAAACAACCACCAAAAGCCAACCACCTTTGGTTCCTAAAAATTCTTGTACTCTACCTAACTGTGGAATATGAAATAGAACTTTACCTTGAACATTTTTATAAGGAGCAGGAGAAGCATCTGGAGATAAGTTGGCATCTCCTTTTGTCACATAAGAATACTCCCCATTCTCTTCCTTCACTTGAACTACTCGATGTGTAATAATCATATCTTTGGTCATAGATGAAGTGGATCTAAAAGTAATTACATCCCCCACTTGAATATCTTGAGGATTCTTTACATTCACATCAACAATGACATCATAGACCTTAATATTTGGAACCATACTAGGAGATAAAATTGTATATAAAGCAAATGCAGGTTTATATTCTTCTCCTTTTTGAGCATATATTTTAGCAGCCACAAAATAATATAGCAAAAACATCGCAATTACGACTAGGATCACTAGAATAACCCAAGAAATAATTCCAGATATAAATTTAATCTTACTAGAAATAGATGAAAATTTATCACTACTTTTTTTCATACCTAAAACCTTCCTATTCTCAATATATAGTATAACATAGAAATGACAATTTTAGACAAAAAAGTAGATTTTAGGACAAAAAAAGTAGAAACTAATTCGCTTCTACTTCAATCTTAGCTTTAAAAGTTTTACCGAGTTGATAATTTTGAACACGATTGGTTTCAATAAATTCATAGTCAATCACATATTCATAAGTAGTATTTCCAGGAATAATTAAATGTTCAATAAAATATGAATCTGTTGTTGGAGCAGCAGTTGCGTCTTTTATAAGAATTCCATTACGTCTAACCCTATAAACAAATTCACTTGTAGGATTAAACGAATTCATAACATCTGCAAACTTCATACTATAAACAAAAGTATGATCACTGCGATTATTGATAGAAAGAACAAGTTGATCTTTCCAACCAGGTTCAACATTTTCAGCAATAACATCTTTTTTATGCACTACATATAAAATGTAATTATTCGGATTGGTAGTTCCAATATCTAACAAACCACCATCACTAGTATCACATTTTTTATCGCACTTGCCATCACCATTCGTATCAATATTTTTATCAGGCTTTCCGTCCCCATTCGTATCCGTATTAATATCAGATCTTCCATCTCCATCGGAATCAATATTCGTATCCGGATATCCATCGCCATTCGTATCGCAATTCAAATCGCATTTGCCATCGCCATTCGTATCTTGATTCATTAAATTCTCATCAGGAGTTCCATCTCCATCAGAATCTTTATTAATATCTCCTTTACCATCTTTGTCAGTATCAATTTCTGTATTTGGTTTTCCATCGCCATCAGGATCCAAATTCACATCAGGAGTTCCATCGCCATTTACATCAATATTCGTATCTGGATGACCATCATGATTCGTATCACAATTCAAATCGCATTTACCATCACCATTGGTATCTTGATCAAGTTTATTACGATCTGGATTGCCATCACCATCATCATCAACATTAAAGACAGGTTCATCATTATCGCCATAACCTATATTAGTATCTGGTTTTCCGTCTCCATTGGTATCACAGTTCACTTCGCAAACTTTATCATCATTTGTATCAATATTTAAATCAGGAATTCCATCACCATCTTGATCAATATTTAAATCTGGTTTTCCGTCTCCATCAATATCAATGTTGATATCAGGTTTTCCGTCTCCGTCTAAGTCAATATTAATATCTGGATGGCCATCACCATCTTGATCAATATTTAAATCACTAGGAGAAGTATTCTTACCATCATTGACTTCATCTTCATCAGGAATCCCATTCTTATTTAAATCTAACTTACTATCTGGCACTTGATCCCCATTCGAATCAATATCAGTATCCGCTTTTCCATCTCCATCGTGATCGATATTGTAATCAGGTACTCCATCGCCATTGGTATCACAGTTCAAATCACAACGTCCATCATGATTTCTATCTATATTAACAAGATTATTATCTGGAGTTCCATCATGATTCGTATCAACATTCACATTAGGTTTTCCGTCCCCATCCGTATCAATATCTAAATCAGCTACTCCATCATGATTCGTATCAAGGTTAATATCTGGTTTTCCATCACCATTAACATCTAAATTAGTATCGGGTCTACCATCTCCATTGGTATCACAATTAATATCGCATACACCATCGCCATTCGTATCCTGATTTACTAAATTTTCATCTGGGATACCATCGCCATTCGTATCTTTATTAAATACAGGTTTTCCATTATCGCCATAATCAATATCGACATCCATAACACCATCGCTATTAGTATCACAGTTCACATCGCATACACCATCACCATTGGTATCAACATTAAGTTCTGGATAGCCATCTGAATCAGTATCACAATTCAAATCACAAATGCCATCACCATTCGTATCTTGATTCATCAAATTTTCATCTGGAGTTCCATCTCCATTCGTATCCTTATTAAAAGTAGACTCTCCAGGCCTTCCATAGGCAATATTATAATCTGGGCGATTATCATCATTAATATCACAATTCAAACTGCAATTTTTACCATCATTATTATGAACTAAATTTAAATCAGGTTTTCCATCATGGTTGGTATCAATATTAAAATGTGCTACCAAATCACCATTATAATCAATATTTGTATCAGGCTTTCCATCCCCATCCACATCAATATTAACATCCGCTACTCCATCACCATCAATATCAACGTTCAAATCCGCTATACCGTCATTATTAGTATCACAGTTCAAATCACATTTTCCATCTTTATTGGTATCACAATTAATAATACACATTCCAGTACCTGTAAATCCTCCTCCAAAATACTTGATATGTGCAAATGTCACCCCAAACACAAGAGCAAATAATAAGAAAAAGGCAATGATAACAAGAATCAATGTACGTCTCTTCCCTTTTTTCTTTTCATCTTCTAACAATTCTTGATATTGTTCTTCATAATCAATGCTATTTATCACATCTTTATTTTCTTTTTGATCCATGACTATCCCTACCTTACTCTAATATAAATCTAGAGTTATTATAACATAAACATTTTTAATAAACAAGAGCATTTAAGTAAAAAAAAAGAATGAGGAACATTCTTTTTCACTAAATTAAATCAATATTGATTTTTCCAGTTAAGTTCTTTGCTTGTTCTGTATTTTGATCACCATTATTAACAAATTCAACAACAAAATAATAGTAAACAGTTGTTCCAGCAGCACTACCAGCAATTTGTTCGCTAGCAGCTAAAGTTAATTCAGTCGTTCCATTAATAGCAACATCTTCAACAACAGCAGTACCTAAAGTAGTATTAGCTACAGTACAAGTTTCAAAATACTTAATAGTTGAAGCATCAACATTAGCAGTTTGTTGTGAACAATTAAAATAATTGCTAGTACCAACATTTACAGCTGTTGAACTCTTATATACAGAAATTCTAACTTGGTCATTAGAAAAATCATTAGCTGATGGAGTATATGAAATTCTTACAGCAGCAGAAGTACCATTAGGGTTTTTATTTGTTATAGATGCCATTGCTACTTCTTTATGTCCTGGATAAATATCAGTTGCAGTAAAACTACCTGCATTGCCATCAACATTAGCAATAACAATTCCTGCATCTCCTGAACCATTCACTTGTCCAGCAGTTACGTTAGTAGCACCTTGAGCATTAGACCCAGTTGCATCAGAAGCAAAATCATTGCTTACAGTTGCAGTGAAATATGCAAAAGTTGCCCCCACAACAGCTACTAATAATGTAGCAACAGCAATCACTGTTAATAATACCATATTTTTACGTTCCATTTTCTACTTTTCTCCTCTCTATGTTACCATCATAACAAAAACACTTTTAAAATTCAAGATATTTTTTAAAATTAACAAGAAAATTTACGTTATAAAAAAACAAAATATGTATGCAAAATCAACTATAGAGAAATAGAAATTAAGTTTACATTTTAGGTTTACATCAATTAAACCAAAGTGGTATAATCAAAAAGAGGCGACTAAAAATGGCAGTAAAAAAAATAGACAAAAGAGTAACTAAAACAAAGAATAATATATATAACTCATTAATAGAATTACTCCAAGAAAAACAAATTGAAGAAATACGAGTATCAGAAATATGTAAAAATGCCTCCATTAATAGAACAACATTTTACGCGCATTTCAAAGATAAACATGACTTATTTAACACATATATAAAAAGTATTCAGCAAGAATTAATAAAAAATCTCGAAAACGTAAAACATCAGAAACAAGTAAAACAATATTATTTAGAAATAACGAGTATCTTAATAAATTACATGGAAGAAAAAAAAGACATCTATAAAATTATTACGAATCATAAGCAATATGACATTATCATTCACACAATTCAAGAAAACATTAAAAACATCTTGTTAACTAATAATTACAATGACAAAATTGGTACAATCCCCCGCGATTTTATCACTACATTTTACATAGGAGGAATTGTGAACATCGGAATGGATTGGGTTTTAAATAGGCCTACGTATTCAAAGCAAACCATACTAAAACACATGGAAGAGTTAATTTCTAATGCATTCAAATAATAATTTTAAACCACCAAAACATTTTTTTTGAAAAAATTGTTGAATTTTATTTATTTTTGTAGTATAGTAATGACAGTTAATAGAAGACAGTATGGTCGTTAGTCAAGCAGATCTTGTCTAGTTTACTAGATTTGAGGTCAGCAGTCTAATAATACGCTTTACATTCTGTCATTAGATTATATATTTAATGATGGTGTGTGTTTTCCTGTCGATTATCAAGGCTATTAACGAATAGTATACTATAGTGGAATCTTGATAAAAATATATTTTAATCTGTCAATTAAGATATATTTAGTAGTAATCCACGAAAGAGGAAATGTTCTTTTGACAGGGAACGTTCTTTTTTTTGCTAAAAAAAAGATTATTTTTTTCGGATAATAATCTCGATATCAAATGATTTACAAAGGTTCAACAAAAAATCTATATTATAATTAACCGTACCCGCCTCATATTGTTCAATAGTTCTCTTCGATTTATTCATCTGAGAAGCAAACTCTCTTTGAGTTAAGCCAGTCCATTGACGAATAATCTTCATGATTTCTCCCTTATTATAATCTTTTACATTTAACTTCATATCATCACCTATTGGGACTAGTTTAGCAAAACAATAATCAATAATTCTAAAAATCACTATATATTAGTGACTTTTAGGGTTCATAAAAAAAATACCATCATTTAAGATAGTTCATAATTGACAGCATCAGAATTATGCGCTAAAATAAGAATGCAATTGAAAAATTAATTGCAACCAAATTGGAGCCGTAGCCAAGTGGCTAAGGCGTGGGTCTGCAACACCCTGATCACCAGTTCGAATCTGGTCGGCTCCTCCATATTTAAAAAAATCGCATCTAGCGATATTATGATAAAACTTAATTCTTGTGAATTATGTTTTTTTTCAATAATAATTCAATTTATATAAGAATGATTTATAATCCTTTAATTTAGATTTTTTTTCTTTATTCCATTTGTATTGCTAACCTACCACCTATTAAAAAATCTATTTTTTAGCCAAATATTTCTTACTTCCATATATTAAATTTATACTTTTATTAACATAAATTCATCATCTCCAAGTCACAAGTCAAATATCATGATATCATTATAATGTTCTTAAAAACACCACAAATTTTTTTCATAATATTTTTGATGTACACTTTACCTTTTAATAAAATAAAAACCTTTCCAAGTTTATTTGGAAAGATTTTTTGTTATAAATTAGCTATCCTACTTCTTTTTGAATATTTACGATTTCACTCACAGGTCCATTAAAGTATTGAACAACTACTCGATCTCCTTTTTTCAAAAATGGTAGAAGTTCCTTATTCACTTTAATAGATGAAAAATACAATTGTTTATGATTATCAGTAATATAATAATACGTATCTCCATCAATAACCGCGCTCGTCACTTCCTCTATCACTATAGTTTTACTTTCAATCTTATCTGGATTAGAAGTGATGGAACTCTCGCCAAGATACTTCTGAGCAGCCACTTCAATACCTAAAGAAGAATCACTAACAACAACTTTTTGATAATCGGCTACATCAACAAAAGCATACATTTTTACAAGTCCTACATTATCTTTTAAGCTTAATAAATATGTTGGTCTACCATTTAAATTAATCAAAAGTGGAAAACTAGCTTTATAATTTTTTTCTTGAACAAGTCCTTCTGCAGACCCCATTGCGCTATACTCTTCCGCACCAGGAACGATATAATAACGAGTCTCCTTCGTTCTTAAATTTGATAATATAAAACCAAGATTGGATTCATCTGATGAGACAGAGGTTATTCCTGTATATAAGTATACATCATCATCCATCACTAAATAATTATATCCTTCCGTAGTATTTACAACATTTTTTTGTCCAAAAATAGAATTGATAAATCCTCCACCATATTCTCCCCAATCATCCATTTGTTCAATAATCAAATCAGAAGAAAAAACATGATCCACCCAACTTGGAATCTCATCTAGTAAATATTTTTTAGATTCACCTGTGATAGGATTTAAAATTACAACACCTGAAATATCTTTTCGAAGACCAATCCCGCTATAAGAAACAATAGGAACGATCCAATAAGGATTGCCATCATTATCAAGTTCAAAATTTGCTTCATCAAAAATAAGAGTCGGATAATCGATACGAAGTTTTCGATACAAGTTTTCAAAAAAATAAGAACTTGGCATATATTTCATCCCTTTTTCTAAAGTAACAAGTTCACTTGCACCATTCACCGAATCAACTTTAATGTATCCTTTAATCCCCTCTTCTCGATTAGCAAAATATTTAAATAAATCATCATATTCAATTGGAGTTACCCGAATAATTTGATCTTTATAATTTATTTGGGTGTACAAATCACTGACATAAAACTGACTTACCCATTCAGTAGCTTGCCCCATGATACGATCACCAAGTTTCTGACTACTCTCTTTATCAAGAAGAGGCGTCTTAGAAAAATCTACTAAAGCAACGTCATCAGCAAATGAATGAGTACTATCCACCATAATTCGAGTCGCGTATTTTTTAGACTGAAAAAGTGGACTATTCAAAAAATTAATTCCAAATAATAAAAGGATAACAATTCCCATTCCTCCAAAAATTTTAAAAGGAACAAAACTAAAATGACTTTGAACCCTCGTACCTTTAAAGAAAAGTGCAACCATACTCTCCTTTTCAATTCCATGAAAGCCAAAAAAGAAAACTGCAAAGATTCCAACCAAGAATAAATAAACCCAAAATAAAGGACTTTGAAAATTGAAAGGAGGTAACAAAAAGTACCATAAAACAAAAGCAAGAAAACATAAAAGAAGGATTTTTAAAATAAATTCTTTTTTCATTACATATCACCAAAACAACTATATCATAATTCTCAAAAAAAGAAAATGGATATACCATTTTCATTTTAAAACCATTTCATAAACAGAACCTCTTATGGTAACAACAACGAGAAGTTTATTTGCATTCTCAACATTTTTATCCACTTCAAGAACCCATTGACCATTCAATTCTTTTGGAGTCACATTTTTTATTGTAGAAGTATACTCTTGTTTTCCAATAGTATATTTTAAGGTAAATAAATCATTTACAAATGAATCTGAACCATGACGATTAACAAAGTAAGAAGAATACAAGTCTGGAACAAAAACTCGATCAAGTACAAGAAGCGTTTTATCAGGATTAGAAGATACCATACTTTTTAATTCTTGGCAAATAGTATCGGTAATACATTTTTTATAACTATAAACATATTTATTATCAACATGAAAATCTTTAATCCGAACTTGAGTCATACCAAAGATAGTATCATCCAAAAGTAAATAGCTACCTAAAGGAATCTGTTTTACAAAAGAATTCTCAAAAATCTTATCGTAAGATAACTGAACAGTCTTATAAATAGGTGTAATACTACCAATCTCATAAGTTACAGCATCTAATATTTTTAATTGCATAGTCTTATTTAAAAGACTCTCATCAATTGGATAAGTCAAAACATACACTCCCTCATATCCTTCAGGAATTACGGTATCTCTACTATAATTAACACCTAAATCAGGAAAATAAGAGGAACGATCAAGAATTGGAGAAATTCGATGATTTTCAATTTCTACCACAAAGTTTTCATAATCTAAAGAATTACTCTTAAAACCAGAATTATAAATTCTATAACTAATCGCTAGATAATACTTCCCATCAATAACCTTTCCTCCAATATCAAGATTAGTAAGTAAAGATTTTTCAACAGTAACAATTAGATCATTATGCGATAAACTTTGTGTTTCTTTATAGGTACGATTATATACCCCAAAATGTAAATACAAGAAAACTCCTAAAATAACAACACCAATACATACAATAATAGTAAAAGTAAAACGATTTTCTAACACATAATAACGAAACTCACGAAGATATCGTCTAAAAGTCCGTTTATATTTATATGCATTAGTTCCCAAAACAAGTTCAAACTCTTCAGAATCTAAATCAGAAATCTCTAATTCTTTCGCATCTGCCTCAAAATTAAATTTTTTAATATCAAAGCCAATTCCTCTTAAAAAAGAAAAAATTACAAAATAAAACTGAGGTAAATAAACAAGTAAAGTAATATCTCGAAAAGCCCTAACAGACTGTGCCGTTGAACTAGCATCTTCAATACTGCTTAATGTATTATGAATGATAGTAATAAATACTAGAAAAATAAGATAATAAACAATTAAAAACATATAAAATCTAGTAGTTTTTTTCTTTTGACGCATCAAAAAATAAACTGCAAATGAAACAGCAATAATAACAAATACTGAAAAATAGATAAAATAATTAATATAAGTTCCAACAATATTATGCTCACTAGTAAAATAATTAGAACGAACATACCCATTGAAAAAATTAACTAAAGCTCCAGTTCTAATCAACAGATATATTAAGGGAAAACAAAGAATGACATGAATCAATTTAAAATGCTTAATCAAGAACGCATAAGGCTTTTTAAGTATCATTCAATATCAACCCTTTCTTAGTAATATTATAACACGGACAAAGAAAAAAAGAAATGCATTTATTGGATTCATTTCTCTTTCTATTCATCTAGAATTTACCAGTATTTGCCCCTCAGACAAATAAACAGTAGGATTTTGAAGCACTAAATCGTCAGAAGAAATCTTAAACATCCCCGCTACCAAGTCTAAAGTATCTCCATCTTTCGTAATATAATAACGAAATCCACTTTTTGGAACAAGAATTTGCTGATTAGGATAAATATATTCTTCCATGCTAAGACCATTTAAGGCCGCTAACAACTCAGGATTAATATTGTACATACGTGCAATCCCATACAAAGAATCTCCCTTTTGAATGGTATAATAATCATAATAATTTTGTTTGCTAGAAGGCACGACAGGCCGTTGCTTAAAGTCCTCTTTCATAATAAAAATCACTTCCTATTATAAAATATGAAAAACAAAACATTTGGTTAAACTTATAATACAAAAATAACATTCGAGTAATTAAAATTCCATTCAAAGTTTTGAAGGATTTTTCTTTCTCCCATCGTTTCACTAAAAGAATACAAACAATCCTCTATTAAATAATACACAGTTCCATCTTTGTAACCAACAACCGACTTTACCGGATTATCTCTAATCTTAATTCTTTTACCATCCCAAATTTGATAAAAAGAGCCATCATTATTTTCATACTGAACAATCATTGAATTATTAAAAAAAACATCTTGATATACCAATTTATTAATCGAAACTTCTTGAAATCCATTTTGATAAATCTTCCCAATCTCACCATTTCCAACCTGTTCAAGCACTTTAGTTTCCACATCAAATTTCCATTCTTTTTGTTCATGCTTATCAATGAGATATACAGCATTATTATATACTCCTAAAATTCTACTATCAAAACTAATCTTATTAGGAAGATCCACAATAGTCGTTTTTTTAGTTTTCATATCCACTATGTATACCCTATTAAAAAAATATTCTTGTTCATAGTCTGGAATAATCAAATAAGACTTCACTCTAGAAATTAAAGAAGGTTGATAAATATCCTTTGAAAAAAGAGAAATTTCACTATCCGATTGAGAATCTATGACAGAAAACCCTCTATAATTCCAAACAAAAACAATATCATTCAATGAATTATAAATAGTCGTTTTTTCATTATTTCTATAAATGGCTTCTTCACTATTGGCTGAAATTCCTAGTTGATTCTTTAAAGAATCTGATACAAGATAAGAAGAGATTTGACTATCTCCATCATGGCACAAATAATTAAAATTTACTTTCTTACTCTTTGGTAAAATACATTTTTCATTTCCTTCTTGTAAAGATTCAATACTAGTAACCACTTTTTTTTCAAAAAAATCTTGATGATCCAAAAGTGCATAATAAACTCGTCCATCCTCATGCTCAAAAGTAAAAGAATAATAATCAAAATCCGAATGATACGATTCTGTTATTTGAAAAGAATCCACCTGATAAGAAATATGGTAATCCAAACGGACAAAAAAATGAAAAATAAGAAATACAAGAAAAGCCAAAAAAACTAAAAATGCTATAATTTTTTTAATGCTTATTTTCATGTTCTCGATCATGAGGATATTTCTGCTTTGCTTTCATCATGAAAGAAGATATCTGTGTTTCAATTTCAATAAGCGATTCCTTAGAAAGATTCGAAATCGTAATAACTTCTTTAACAGTATCAATCACAACTTTTCCCCATATAATCCCTTCATAAATTTGCATGTCATTATATAAATCTGGTGTAATACTACTTAAAGAATAGCCAAATAAAATACGCTTTCTTCCTAACAAAATTCTTTGATTGGTAATCGCAATAGCAGCAGTCTCAAAAAAATCTAAGGGACTATCATTCTTTTGACCCGCAAAAGCATACAAAATCTTTTCATCAGGATTTATATGTAAATCTACTACATGGGCATTTTGAAAAAGACGCCAAGCAACGGTACCCTTAAATTTTTTTTTAAATTGCTTCACATAATCATAACAAGTCATTTTATCACTTCCTCAAAACTATTATACTAAAAAATCATAATTATTTCTATAACATTCATAAAATATTAAAAAGACATGATTGATTTGCAATCAATCACATCTTCATTTAGCTTCAAAACTCAAAAATATTAATTATCAGATTCTTTTGTTTTACCAGTCCAAGTCCATCCATCTAAATCTTTATCCTTACTCCATATAGTTTCAGTAGTACTAGTTCCATTTTCATTTTCTGTTGCTAAAATAGCATCTCTTCCCGTAGATCTAAAACATGTCGAACCAGATAAAGAATACCCCTTTGGACAATAATATCCACTAAATGTAGTTTTTTGAGGAATGACACAAACATTTCCTTCTAAACTCATAGAAGAATTTGAACAATAATAATAACCCTCTGTAGTCGTTTTTTTATAACAAGTCGTATTGACTCCACTTCCTCTAGATTCATATCCTTTTGGACAAGAATAAGTGATATTTTGCTCTAATTTTGTAGCTTCTACAGTCTTTACACATTCATTTGAACTTGTTAATTCATACCCAGATAAACAATAAGCTTCCTGTTTTGTCTTTTTAGTACCTTTTTCATATTTATAACAATAACTAGAAGTGCCACTTCCCTTTTTAGTGTATCCCTCTGGACAAGAGTAAGTCCCTACAGTATTTTTATATTTTGCCGCCGTAGTTCTATAGCATTCAGTTCCAGAACTATTCAAATGATAATCTCCGGTACAATATTTCTGAACATATGAAGAATCATAATGTCTACAAGTATTGCCGAACAATTCATCTCCACCATCACAAGTTGAAACATATTTTTTAATATATTTTTTATATACAATAGAGCCATTCTCTTTTTCAAAATCATATTCAAAACGCACTTTTTCACTATTTTTAGGCGTAGTTTTAGAAGAATAAGTAACCTTACTATCAAATAACCAATCACTCAAAGTTTTAGAAGCACTATAAGTCTTATAACAAGATCTAACACTAGAATCATAAGAACCGGTACTACATTTTACACTATAACTTTTTTTGATATAGCACTCATTCCCATTAATTAAAGAACCTGTACTACAATAAGCAACTTGATTGTTATAACTAGCACTAGTAGTAAAAACACATAAAGTCCCATTTAACGTAGACCCCTTTGGACAATCATAAGTATTACTAGTTCTAACTAAAGCTTCTTCTTTTTTAACACATTGAGTTCCTGTTAATTGATATCCATTCGGACAACGATAAGAATTGCTAGATGAACTAACAATGGCATCCACATACTCATAATTATACCCAGGAGATTTATAAATAGCCGCAACTTCTTTTCTAGGTGATACTTTATAGATTGGATTAGCCTTAATTGTAACAACATTTTCTGGTCCCAAACATCTTTTCCCATCTTTTACGTATCCATCTGGACAACTATACTTATCATTTGTAGATACAGTTCTCTTAAGTTCATAAAGAACATCAGAATCTTCACCAGTATTCTCATCACGGTAAGTCACATCATAAGTTCCTTCCTTAGCTTCCCCACCACAAGTGAGATAAACATACATATCATATAAATTTTTTTCCTTACGAATTAAATCTACATAACTATAATCTTTACTACAAACAGTATCCTTTTCTT
The DNA here is from genome assembly GCA_017476885.1 of Bacilli bacterium. Taxonomy (GTDB): domain Bacteria; phylum Bacillota_I; class Bacilli_A; order RF39; family UBA660; genus Ventrenecus. Next base: position 15,695 of record JAFUYX010000016.1, read on the forward strand.
TTAATTCAGTAACAAGTCCAGAATCAATCATATCTCCAAGAGTCATTCGAATACTATCTCCATCTAAAATAGGCCTGCGTTCATCAACCTTATAATATAAATAAGCCGCACCTCTCATCTTTTCCAAATTATTCGAAAAAGAATTTTGATTTCCAAGATTTCTCAATTTTGTAATTACAAAGATTAGTAAGAAAGCCACAAGTAAAAAAATACAAAATTTGACCAAAATAGAAACCCAATCTGCTTTTAACCCCATGACAGTTTTCTTTTCTTTGTTATTCTCTTCTTCAACTACCACTACATCTTCTACAGATTCCTTTTTTTTCATATTTTTCTTTCCCTTTTTTTCATCAAAATCTTCATACATAGCACGTTCCCCCTTTAAAACAAATAAAATTTCTACGCTTATATTACCTCAGAAAGCCTAAAAATACAAGTAGAACTTGAATATAGAAGTGTTTTTTGATATAATGAAACCACGGGGTAGTTTTGGTTTCGACAGCAATTTCAAATTAAGACTGCAAGTAGTAGGCATACTATAAATGCAAAATTAAAATTAAATGACGAAAATGTTTCGTTTGCTTCTTTTGCTCCTGTAGCAGCCTAATTTAAGGTATAAGAAGGCTCTTTACTACTTTCTCTTACGAAGTTTTAAAGGGTTCACCAGAGTAAGATATAATAAAGTATTTATTCTTAGATGCTTTATTGAATAACGATTAAGAATCGTATTAGTGTTTTGGTGTGTTGGATCCATATGCTAATACTAAATCTAATTCCAACTAAACTTGTAGACGTTTTAATATTGGATTGTTTGGACAGGAGTTCAACTCTCCTCTACTCCACCATAAGGAAAAATAGTCGCACTAAAAGTAGTGTGACTTTTATTTTATAAAAATAAGCAAGCAATATGGTATAATGGAATTGGAGGTAGTATTTTATGAAAGAAGTAATGAAAACTAATATATATGACGTGGAAGATACTGTAATAATCGTTGGAAGTTGTTTAAAATATAGAGAGCCTGAAGGATTTGAAAAATTAAAAAAGATTTCTGACAATATTTATGAGTTATGTCTTGAGGAAACTCATATAAATATGGCAATTACTAAAATTGGTAGCATGCTAAGAACTAGAAAGGTACATAAAATTATTTTTGCAACGGTTGATAAATCTCCTCATTGCATTCAAATGCACTATATACAAGATGAACTAAAAAAGATGATGAATATTGATACTATTGATATAAAGAATTATGTGATTGTTGATAACAAATTAGAAGAAATAACACCCGAAATAATTTCTTTATCAAAGGATTTATCAAAACTAAAAAAGAAAATATAAAAAATAATTCATATCATGATGACTATTTAATTGATAATATATAAAAGGATTCTTAAAGGCTTTCACATGAGATTGCTAAAGAAAAAGACTTATCTGAATTTGAAAAATATCTCAATGAAACAGATATGAATAGTAAGTAATCATTTTCAGAATTATCTATTGTTTTGGCACTCAGTTAATGAGTGCATTTTTTTATTGCTATCACAAAAATAACAAGGAGTAATAAAATAATAGGAATAAGACAAAAGACTTTTATTGATTTATCCAAGGAAAAAAATATCTTTTTAATTCCTCAGTATTTCAACATTAGAATTGAGTCGCTATAAACAATGGTCTTATTGATCACCTTAGTATGAGGCACAACTGGAACTATTGGTATAAACATGTGATTCCTCCCAACAAAAGTAAAATTATTATATCATCTTTTTTCTATATCTGCCTTTATTTCTTCATCAATGCTGAGACCTTCTACTTCCCCACTGGCATCTATTATCAATTCTAGTTGAATTTTTTCATACAATTCATAAAATCAATGAATTTCTTATAAAAAGACCTTTTTGTGCTTTTCGTTCCTTCACTAATATTAATAAATCTAATTAAATCATCAAACAAAGATTATAAAAATAATCTTATTAAACAATGATGCCTTTCTTGATTTAGTGAACCATTTTACTAGAATAATCTTTTTCTATTTATAATTCAGCAACTATTCTTTCAAAAAAATATTTGAAAATTATAGAATCAAATTTGATTTTTTTTAACAAATTATATATAATACATGATACATTTTTTATAAATTATAAAAAGGAGAATTATATGAGTTATAGAGATTATTATTATAATAAAATTGAACTATCCTACCCCAAAAAAACAACAGAGTCCTTTGAAGAAAAACTCAAAAGATTAGAAAAACTTCCAAATCTAACTTTTTCTGAAGAGTTTTCTCAAGAAATAAAAAAAGACGACGATTTTTTTGGCCTATATCATGGAATTAGATCCTTTGGCCATGAAGAAGTAGGCCTTAATAAATTAGAATCCATAATAATGAATGGATATATACAATGTGGCAATGAGATTAATTCAGAATTTAAATCATACGATGGAACAATAAAATATCTCCATCATATAAAAAATAACATAGAAAACTGCAACCAAGATTGCTATATAAGTGTAGCGCCAATTCTATCATTCTATGATAATGATATTGAAGTAATAACTTTCATCAAAGAAAATATTCATTTAAAAATTGATTGTAACGTAAAAGCTTTTAATACTTATTACCTAAAACACGACGATTATATAAGATTAAGAAAATTGCAAATACCTACGAATACTTTTTATAGTTATGCCTTGAAAGAATATTTTGTAAAAGAACCAATTCCAATTGATAAAATAATAGCCATTTGCATTGATTCAAACTATTATCAAGGAAATTTAAAAAAAACAATTCAAGAAATAAAAAATATGCTAGATTATTATCACATCAGTATTCCTTTAAACATAACCAGTTATAAATGTTTATCATTAATGAGAAAACAATAAAAAAACAAGAATCAAACTTGTTTTTTTATCTATCTAGACATACTGGGTTCTTCTTTAATGGAATCAACAAAGTAAGCGCCCTTTTTTCCATACTTAGCCAAATATTTATCGACAGATTCTTGAGCCAATCTAGGAATTTCTGTATCTGCATGCAAATTCATTTCTTTATAATCTAATTGTCTACCAGAAGTATCAAAATCATAATGAGACTGCTTCGCTATACCATTTTTATCAACATAGTAAAAATCACAATTTGTAATTCCAGTATTTGCCATATAACGAACTAAATCACTAGCATAGGTACGATCATCTAAGGTATTAGAGTTCCCTTTTTCAAAAAAATCTTCTTCTGATATCTTAGTATTAACACGATCTTCTCCAGTATTATACCCAAGAGCCGCATATATGACATTTCCCTGGTATTTCCACAAAAGATGAGCAAGAAGCGCACAACCAGCCTCAATACTCAGCGAACGATTCGTCTTTGCTTCAGCAATCGAAATTTGCCTTCCTTTCCCACTACCAGTTCCCAAATCATAGATTTCATATCCAAGGAATTTACCATGATCAAAAGTTGGAACCTTATAAACTCCTTTTGCCCCATTTGTAATTTGAGCAACATTAAGTTCAGAACCCTCTCCAAAATAGGTTGGATGATAAGATTCGCTCACTAAATCATTATCCATAGGAAGCCAAGGTCTTTCCAAAGTAAATAATGCCATAACAAATTTAGGATCAAGACCAAAATAAGTGCTCCAATAGGTAATCTCATCCCCCATAAATTCCATCGTATTACGAGCTTTCAATAAATTCCTGACTGTAGTTTTCTTATGATAACTAAAGTATTTAGCATTTTCCCTTCGATTACCAGTCTGAATCGTAGCAAAATTTTCCTCAATGTGAGGATCACTACCATCAATATAATCAGGTTCAATTTCAATTTCTTCACTTACTAAATGATTTTCTAAACCATCCGGTATAGATGGAACATAAGAAATATGTTGATAACTAAAATTTTTTGGCACTTCGCCGCTAATTGTAGATTCAAAATTAAAGGATGTATCTTTATGGGGATTTCCATGACTCATAATTAGAACTGAAGCAAGTCCAACTCCAGCTAAAGAAGCTGCAAGAACTTTAGGAATTCGAACCTTCCCTTTGCATGAAGAAAACTTCTTATTCTTTACACGCCTAGAAATATCATAAGATAGATAAGAACAAATATAATTTTTATTCCGATTATAAATGACACAAAATCTTTGATTTTCTACGTTTTGAAAATCATAATAAAAACGCTTCCCATTGCAAAGAATCATTTGATATTTTTCATCAATCGCAAGTTTTGTATAATCAATAGGATTAGGAGATAATTTTTGGATTGTTTGAACTATGATTCGATGTTTTTTATTTTGCAAATCTATACTTTGTAAACTCATATCCATTCCTCACTTTCAAGTGTTTGAATCACACTTTCTAATTCCTTTTCTTGTACATCTAATAACACTTTCATATCATCATCAGGTTGGTAAATAGAAACAAAAACTTCTTCAGGTTTTCCATCCATTTCATAAATCAAATAATGATGCTGATATTCATCTAAATAAAGAGTAGTAATCACATGACATCCTATACTTCCTTCATCAGTATCTAAATAAAATAAATCTGACACACCAATCACCTATCCCAATCATAAATATTGTATCAAGAGAGGGAAAAATTATCAAGATGATTCATATACTTAAACTATGATGAATAGCGATTTAAAGAAAAAATTAAATCAATTAAATACCGAAGATTTAATTTGGATTATATATCTAGGAATCATTGCCTTAAGTTTTTATTCCAATCACTTAGAACGAGATTATTTTTTAAAACATGACCTAAAAGATAAAACGCATTATCAACAAAATATGATTCTAATTTTTTCTATTCTAATCTTAGTCTATTTATACTTTCTAAAAGACTCATTCGAAGACTTTAAAAACTTGTCTAGCCAAGATTCTGTAAAAAAGAAAAAACTCGTTACTCTATCTTTCATAGCCTCTCTTTTCATTGCTATATCTGGGTTCATTTTTCTATATATTGCCCTAGTAGATGATGAATTACAAATAGAACTCGCATTTAATTAAAAATGAGATATAATAAAATCGTGATGAAAAATGAATGAAATACTCAATAAATTATCAAAATCAAAATTTAGATCTAGTTTTCACTTAAGAAAATATATGATTTCTTATATAAACGAAAAAGGACTTTCAACCATAAAAGAACATGCCTATGACTTTATAAATCAAAGACTAGCTCCAGCAAATCCTAAAAATGATGGAAAACAAACACCAATGAAAGGGCATCCTGTTTTTATCGCACAACATGCAACGGCTACCTGTTGTAGATCATGTCTTGAAAAATGGCATCACATTCCAAAATACAGACCTTTAACCCAAAAAGAAATTGAGGAAATTGTTACTCTCATCATGAGCTGGATAGAAAAAGAAATGAATTCCAAGTAAAAAAGAAATTGCTACTCAAAACAATTTCTTTTATTTATCTCGTAATTCAGCCTTGAAAGTTCCAACTACTTTATCAATAATTTGATTAAAAATAGCCATAACTTCATCTTCTGTTAAAGTGCGATTTTGATCTAAGAAAGATAAATTAAATGCAATCGATTTTTTATTCTCTGCGATTTTATCTCCTTCATAAATGTCAAAAATAGAAACCTCACGAAGCAACTTAGTACCATTCTTTTTAATACATTTTACCAGTTCATTAGATTCAACAGACTTATCCACAATGACAGCAAAATCTTTCTCAATAGAAGGATATTTTGCAATATCTTGATAAACCATCTTAGAAGGATGGAAAGACAGTAACTCATCTAAATTTATTTCAAAAGCATAAGCATTCTCTTTAATACGATTAGGATGAATTCGTCCCATAATTCCAATATTCTTTCCTTGAACAACAATACTAGCACTTTGCCCTGGATGGAATTCATTAGGAATCGCATCATCCTTCACAAAACTATAACGTCCTGCAAAACCAAGATAATCTAATAATTCTTCAACTATTCCCTTCATAGTATAAAAATCAGCCTTTTTAGAAGGAATATCCACATAATAGTTTCCGCTGATAAAAGCAGCCACCTTCATATTTTCTTTATATTCATGATTCTCTTTATAAAATCCCTTACCCATTTCAAAAATAGAAATATCACTTTGATTATGAGCCTTATTATAAAGATAAATCTCCTTTAAAGAATACAACAAACTATAACGAAGAGTATCTCTTTCAGAAGTCATTGGAGACTCCAAGAGAATGCTTTCAAACTCATCTTTAGTAAATTGATGAACTTCATTGCTAGGAATTAAAGAATAACTACAAGTTTCATTTAATCCTAAATCTGCAAGTTTATGCTTAATGTCTCGATAAACTTTAGAATAAGTTCCCACTCTAGCATCTAAAGTCGGTAACTTTCCAGGAATTTTATCAATTCCGTGCATTCTCCCTATTTCTTCAATTAAATCTTCAGCAATCGAAATATCGAGTCTTCTAGATGGAACAAGAACCTCCAAAAAAGTATCATTTGCATGAACTTCAAAACCTAAATCATTTAAAATTTGATGAACTTCTTCTCTCGGAATTGAAATTCCTAAAACTCTTTCAATTTTACTATACTCTAAAGAAATCTTCTTTTCTTCTGTGTTAACTGGATGATACTCTACCATCCCAGAATAAATAGAAGCATTGGCATACTTTTCAAGTAAATGACAACTTCTTTCAATCGCCATATAAGTTCGATTAGGATCAAGGCCTTTTTCAAAACGCATTGACGCTTCACTTCTTAAAATCTTCTTAGAAGTCTTACGAATTTTAACATTATCAAAAATCGCAGCTTCAATTAAAATATTTTTAGTATCAAACTCAACTTCAGTGGATAGTCCACCCATCACTCCAGCTAGACCAACCGCTTCCTTTTGATTAGCAATCACAATATCCTCTTCATCTAAAGTTCTCTCTACATTATCAAGAGTTGTTAACTTTTCATCCTTCTTAGCCATTCGAACAACAAGAGTATCTCCTAGTCGGTCGGCATCATAAAAATGCATTGGTTGTCCAGTTTCAAGCATGACATAATTAGAAATATCCACCACATTATTAATAGGACGAATTCCACTTGCCATTAATCTCTTTTTAATAAAATCAGGACTTTCATGAATTTCTACATTTTCTACACGTTTTGCTAAAAACAAAGAGCAGTTTGGTGTTTGAACATCCACTTTAAAAGAATCTTTAATATTCTTTTCATTTTCTTGATAAGAGAGTTCCATCTTTTTAACTTTTTTATGATACAATGCTCCTAACTCATAAGCCATCCCAAGAATGCTTTGTAAATCTCCACGGTTAGAAGTAAGTTCAAAATCAATCACTTCATCATCAAAACCTAATACTTTTAAAGCATCTTCTCCTACTGGAGTTTCCAAAGGTAACTCACAAATTCCAGCTTTGTCTTCTTCGGATAAGAACTTACTTTCTAATCCTAACTCAGCAATTGAACAAAGCATACCATTCGATTCTACTCCACGAATTTTCCCTTTTTTAATCTCTCCTCCAGGTAAATGAGCCCCATCTAAAGCAACAGCAACTTTTAATCCTTCTCTGACATTAGGAGCACCACATACAATAGATAAAACTTCACTTCCTACATCCACTTCACAAACATGTAAATGATCACTATCAGGATGGGAAATACATTTCAAAACTTCTCCTACTACTAAATTCGTACAATCGACAAACTTACCAGCAAAATCATATTCATTACCAATAGAAGTCATATCTTCAGCAATTTGAGTAATTGATAAATCTTTATCTAAATCAATATAATCTTCTACAAATTTTCTACTTAACTTCATATTCTACACATCCCTTCGATCAAATTCTTTTATAAATCGAATATCATTTCCATAAATAGTTCTAATATCTGGAATATTGTATTTAAACATAGCAAACCGATCAAGTCCAGTTCCAAAAGCAAATCCCTGATACTTCTTACTATCATATCCACACATCTCTAAAACATGAGGATGAACCATACCAGCCCCTAATACTTCAATCCAACCCGTTTGTTTACATAGATTACAACCTTTTCCATTACATTTAAAACAGCTTACATCTACTTCTACAGAAGGTTCTGTAAAAGGGAAAAAACTAGGTCTAAAACGAACCTTCGTCTTCTCTCCTAACACTTTCTTACAAAAAAGTTCCAACGTTCCTTTTAAATCAGCCATAGAAACATTTTCATCAATCACAAGGCCTTCAATTTGACGAAATTGATGACTATGAGTTGCATCTTCATCCCTACGATACACTTTACCAGGACACACAATTCTTAAAGGCCCTTTTTCTTTATTTTCTTCCATTGCTCTAACCTGCGCAGTAGAAGTTTGACTTCGAAGTAAATAATTCTCTACTTCATCTTTCAAATAAAAGGTATCTTGAGCATCTCTAGCAGGATGCCCTTTAGGAATATTTAACTTTTGAAAACAATTCTCGTCACTCTCGATTTCAGGACCTTCATACACTTGATAGCCCATAGACACAAACAAATCTTCAAATTGCTCGGTAATCAATGTCATTGGATGTAAACTTCCCTTTTTAATCTTTCTTCCAGGTAAAGTAATATCAATAGCTTCTGACTTCAATTTTTCTTCAAGCAGAGAATTTTCAAATGCTTGTTTCTTTTCCTCATAAAACTCTAAAAAAGAATTTCGTAAAGTATTTAATTCCATACCATAGGCTTTTTTATCACTTGCTTCTTTAATACCCGCTTGTAATTCACTAATCAGCCCTTTCTTTCCCATATATCTTACTTTCATCTCTTCTAAACTTTTTAAGTCTTGAATGGTATTCTTTTCACTTTCTAATAATTTCAAAACTTCCTTTATCTTATCCATAAATAATCCTCCTCTAAAATAGAATAAACATTTAAATCACAATACTCATGAGTATCAGGATGAATTCGTCGATCCTTTAATACAACTTCTTTTCTCATTCCAGCCCTTTCATAGACTTTTCCACCTTCTTCAAATGCAGAAGTCATATGAGCCGTCACTATATGAGCCCGACATTCCTTAAACAAATATTGAATCATCCTTTTTACAGCTTCGGTTGCATATCCACACCCATAATACTTAGAACCTATACTAAACCCAATTTCAACATTCACATAAGTTTTTTTCTTTCTTTCAGCTTCTATCATTCCAATACATTCATGACTATTTTTAAGTTCTATGACCCAGAAACACTCATCACTTCCATGATGATGAATAATAAAATCTAAATAATCACTAAAATCCTGAGGCTTCTCATAAGATTCAAAACTATAATACTTAGATGCTAGAGAATCTCCTGCCCAATTTCGAAATAAAGACACAGTATCTTTAGAACTAACAGGTCTAAGTATTAAACGATCACTTTCTAAAACTAAAGTTTTTAATTCTCTCAAAAATATCCCTCCTAAAAAAGAAAAATCCTAGAAAATTGGGACGAGTCATTCTACCCGTGGTACCACCCAAATTCTAGGATAAACTAGCACTTCTATCGTCTTTAACACAGACCTGTGAGTGATTCTCCAGTATTGAAATTCGAAATAATTCATCCCTAATAAGTACTCTCAGCTACTAATACTTAATCTCTTTTAGTTCATAAATTCTCTACTAAGATACTTTCTTCGTCTCACTAAAAAGTATTTTATCACTTTCTACAAAGTTGTGCAAGCCTCTTCTATTTGATTTTTTCTAGTTTCACAAGCTCATATTGATTATCTTTTAGACGATAAATCAACCTATGAGTCGTCCCATGTTTGAAATCTTCTTTTAACGAGAACAAATTAAATTTTCCAATCAATTGATGATCTAAAGTATATAAATCACTAGAGGATTCTTTTACAAAAGATACATCAATAAAAACCTCAGATTCTTCCATCGCATAATTAGTAACCATCGAATAAAAACTATGATTTTTACAAATCGCAGAATTATAACCCAATTCTTCCTTAGAAAAAGAATCCCCTAATCTTGAATCTATCAAAAAATACGGATTACAATGATAAATTATCCCCACTCTATCATGAGACATCGAATAAAGTGTTGGACTATTTAAATAATTTAGAAAAGAATACACAACAATACCAATTAAAAAAGAAAAAATAAGGACAACAATTAAAATACGTTTTTTTAAAGTATTCATAAATCTCCCTCGATTCTATAAAAAAATTATATCAAAAAGAAAGTAAAAAGAAAAGAACTCTAATAGTTCTCCGCTTTCAATTCCATATAACTTTTTGGATGTTTACATACAGGACATATTTCAGGAGCTTTTTTACCAATAGTAATATGTCCACAATTACGACAAATCCACACCTTTTCTTCCCCACGTTCAAATACCAAGTGATCTTCGATATTACCAATTAATTTTAAATAACGCTCTTCATGATGTTTTTCAATTGCCCCAACAGACTCAAACAAAAAAGCAATATCATGAAAACCTTCTTCTCTAGCAATACGAGCAAACTCTTGATACATATCAGTCCATTCATAGTTTTCTCCATTTGCAGCATCTCTTAAATTATCTAATGTATCTGGAATGCTATCATCATGTAACTTTTTAAACCATAATTTAGCGTGTTCCTTTTCATTACGAGCCGTTTCTTCAAAAATAGCGGCAATCTGTTCATAACCATCTTTTTTGGCTTTAGAAGCATAATATTGATACTTCATATGTGCTTGAGATTCTCCAGCAAATGCAGCCATTAAATTAGCTTCTGTTCTACTTCCTTTTAATTCCATATTGATTCCTCCTTTTTAACATGGTAATACCATTATACATGAAAAAATAAAAAAAGACAAAGCAAGTTTCCCTACTTTATCTGAGATTTTAATAAATTGGTAATAGTAACCATCAAATCATTATCTTCCACTTTCGTAACATAAATATCTTCGCCTTCATTTTCTGCCTTAAATATCGCAACTTTGGAAGAAATCACTTCATTATTTTCATCCATTCCCATGACTAAATAATAATTAGAATTCTCATAAACAGTACTATTCAACACCATATACTTTTCTTGATTATCAAGAGTAATAATCGTATTAATTTTCATGAAAACCACCATCTAACAAATCATTAAAACTAATATAATCGGTATCTTCAAAATCGTTAACCATAACATCATCTTCTTGTATGTCAACGTTTGGTTTTTCTTCCTCTTTATTCTCAGTAAGACTTAAATCCTCTACATGAACGACTTTATGTCTTAAAGGATTACTATCTAGTGAAATAGAAGTTCGAGGTGGGAATTCTTTCACATCCTCAATCGTTGATATGGCTGGTATTATACCTTCCTCTTGTAAACTTTCTTTTTCTAAAGAAGAATCATCAAACGGAATATTTTCAAGATTAGGAAAATCAAATGTCTCAGGTTCTACCTCAGGGTTAGGAAATAAATCCTCTATATCATCAGAATTCACATTTTGAGATTCTACACTAGGATTAGTAGAAGAAACATCAATAGAAGAATTATCTGCAGCTTCAACTTTTAAAGTCTCATCTTCTTTTGAAAAAATATCATCTAAAGAAACAAGTTCTTCCTTGGATTCTTCAACAGGATTATCAGTTTCTAAATTTCTATTTTCTTTTTTTTCTACATCAAAAGAAGGATTTGCCATCTCATCAGGAAGATAATCAATAGTAAAAGCACCCATATCTTCAGTATCATCAATAGAATCAATTTTTTCTTCTAAAGCAGGTTGAACATCTAAACTATGCTCAATTTTCTTTAAAATATCTTTAGGAGATTCTAAGTATTTTTTTCGATGTTGAAGTGCACTAACAAGATCATTATACCCTTTTAATTCCTCTTTATCCTTTTCCACTGCCAAAATATCCTTACCACGGCTATTAAGAGCAATATCCTTTTTAATAGAAGCAATTTCTTTCTTTAATTCTTCTATTTTTTTAGAATAGAATTCTTCTTCTTCCAATTGTTTAGATTGAATAATTTTAGATTCTAAATCCTGTTCAAAATGATATAAAATTCTTTCAACTAAAAGAAGTTCATCTTGTTTTCTTTTTAAAGCTGCTTGCATACTAGCGCGCTTTTTAGGGGATTTCATTTCTGAATTCTCTTCTAATACTTTTAAATAACTATCAATATCCATCTTTAAGGAATCACGAGTCTTTTTCGATTCGGATACCAAAGAAACCAATTCAGGAACAACTTCGGTATCAATATGTAAAACAAGTGCTTCAATTCGTTTTTTCTCTTCTTCTAGATTCTCTATCTCATGCTCTAAATATGAAATTCGTGTCTGTAAAATAGACAAATCACTTCCATCATATCTCTTGTTCTCAATTTCATTTGCAAACTCGTCTCTCTTTTGTTCTGCATCCGCTAATAAAGAATCAATTTCTTTAACCGAAACATTCATATAAGGCTTAGATTCAACAATTGTAACAAGTTCTTTTATCTTTGCTAGACAATTTTCAAAATCATGATCTAAATACAACTCTTGAGCTTCATGTCCAATATAACAAGGATCCGTAATCACTTCAATTTTTCTCTGTTCTAATTCCTCTAATTCCTTGTTATAACGATCAATTAGTTCTTCATCATTCTTTTTGGCCTTTTGATCAATATAAGTAGTAGGATTTGCAAGCATAGCCTCTATTTCTCGCAACTTTCCCTCATCAAAAGATATTTTTTCTTCCAAATCAGCTCGTTGCGTTCCTAACATGGCAAGAGATTTTGTAATCTCAGAATATTTTTTTTGAGCATTACTTAATTGCTTTTCTATCGAACTTTTCTCTTGATAAGCCTCATCTAATAAAGATTGATAATTTTGATACGTTTGATTTTTAGAATGGGAAGTCTTCATCTTCAATTCTAAGGATTCCATATATCGATTCAATTGACTTAAATCCCCTTCATAAGCAACAACATCATTGTGAACCTTTTCCTCGGTAGAAGAAATATCCGCGATTTGCCCCAATAAATCATCCAAAGAATCTCTATAATTGGCTAAGCGATTCTCCATCCCTATTTTTACATTCTCATCAATAATTTTCTCATTAGACTTCATATATTTAGAAGACCCAATACTTCTTTTTAAATTTTTAAGTTGATTTTTTTTATAATCAATATCCTGAGTCAATGTTAAATATTCTTCATGTAAATTCTCATAAGAATTCGTACTACCAGACATTTCTATTAACGTATCAATATATTCCAATATCTCTTTTTTCATGACAAGTCAACCTCTTTATACTTTCTTATTCTGTTATCATCATATCAAAAAATTGAATCAAAGTAAATGAAAAAATGCCAATTTTCATTGACATTTTAGAGAATCTCATAAGTAGTTCCTTCACGTCCATCTTTCAATAAAACTCCTTTGGAAAAAAGTTCATCACGAATAGAATCTGCTAAAGCAAAATTCTTATTTAATTTCGAAATCCTACGTTCCTCAATTTTCTTTAAAATATAATTTTCAAAATCTTTATCAATTTCTTTTAATTCACATAACCCAAGAGAGAATACCTGATCCCAAGATTGAATTAAATGATATTTAGTAGATTCATCAACATCACTTTTTAATAAATCATAGACTAGAGTCAACGCATTCGCCGTAGCCAAATCATCGGCAATAAAATTTTTAAACTTTTCATCATACGCTTCATAAATCTTAGTATCATAAGAATTCGTTCTTTCTAAATGAGAAACCTTATTCTTTAACTTCTGGTAACTTTGAGAAGCATTTTCTAAAATATCAAAACTAAATACAAGTTGTTTACGATAATGAGAAGTTAAACATAAATAACGATAGGCAAGCGGATCAAACCCCTTCTCTTTTAAAACCGATAAAGTCAAAAAGTTACCTTGACTCTTACTCATTTTACCATTTTCTACATTTAAGTGTTCTCCATGAACAAAATATTTACACCATGGATGTCCTAGATAAGCTTCACTCTGGGCAATTTCATTGGTGTGATGTGGAAAGATATTGTCTACTCCTCCACAATGAATATCTAAATATTCTCCAAGATTTGATATAGAGATTCCAGAACACTCAATGTGCCATCCAGGGTAACCAATTCCCCAAGGACTTTCCCATTTCAATTCTTGAGAATCAAACTTAGATTTCGTAAACCATAATACAAAATCTGCTTGATTTCTTTTATTATCGTCCTCTTCGACACCTTCCCTAACGCCTACAACCATTTCATCTACCTTATGATTAGTAAGCTGATAATAATCTTTTAACTTAGAAGTATCAAAATAGATATTTCCTCCTGCTTGATAGGCATATCCTTCTTCAAGTAATTTTGTAATCATCTTAAAATACATATCAATATTTTCAGTAGCTGGTGAAACAATATCAGGCCATTTAATATTTAATGCTTCGGTATCCTTCTTAAAAGCATCTGTATAATATTTTGCAATATCTAAAACACTTTTATGTGCTTCTTTAGCAGATTTTACCATCTTATCATCACCAGAATCAGAATCACTCGTTAGGTGACCTACATCAGTAATATTCATACATCTAGTAACATCATACCCAAGATATTTTAATGACTTTTCTAAAACATCTTCAAAAATATAGGTCCTTAAATTTCCAATGTGTGCATAATTATAAACAGTAGGACCACAGGTATACATTTTTACCTTATTCTCTTCATAAGGAATAAACTCCTCTATTTTACGACTTAATGTATTATAAATTTTCATGAACCATCACCTTTTCTGATTTTAATTATATATCATAAACTTATGAAAGAAAAGAAAAAATAGTTCAAAATAAGAACTATCTTTTCACATTTCCTTTATTTGCTTTGACCAAACAGGGAATAAATATAATAGACTTTTATAGTGCACCAATTTAATCTATTACATGAACATAATAACATAAATGACGAGAAAAAACCAGAACTATTAACTAATGGAAGTATCAAGTTCATAATCTTGATCATCACTAAAATCTAAATCGGAATAAAAATCATCATAGTCATAATCTTCTTCAAAATCGTCAGGAGCTTCAGCAGTCAATAAACTACCAAGCATATCACCAATACTCTTTAAACTAGAGTTGGACAAATTTTCCATTAAGGTAGATATAATTGTTTCAGCTTCTTCCACAGTCATAGTTTCAACATTAGTAGCATTCTTAGGTGCTTCTTCTACAGCACCACCAACACTAGTAGTTTCATTAATTTTTATAGTTCCACTAAAATCATTTGTATCATCTTTATAGGAAATAGCAAGATTAATTTTTCCATCCATAGTATTTCCAGATTTAGAAGAATTCATATCAAACGAAATCACGAAGTTATGGGAGTCATCTTGCATTTTCAATTCAACAGATTTACTATTACTATCTTTACCCGAAAGAATAACATCATAATCCGTATCATCCTTATTAAAATGAATCGCATAAGAATTCTTAGAAGCATCATAATCTACTGTACCTTCAAATTCACTAGAAGTAGATTGTGGAACACATTCTACTAGAGAAAGAAAACCAGAAGAACAATCAGTATTATCGGTAGTATGAATAGAGAAATTACCTTGACTTCCATTCGTCACGTAAGAAAAACTAAATACTTCTTTTGCTTCATCTTGAGACTCATCAACTGCTGAAACAGAGAATCCTCTAAAAGTACCAAATAAAGAATCCGCATAAACTTTAATAACAAGTTGATTTTCTTTTTTATTATTTTCATCTTCATCTAATTTCTTAATAGCCTTATCCAATGAAGTTTTAACAACATCCTTACTAGAACCAGAAGCCGTAGCCAAAATCGATAACGTATCATCCTCAGATAAAGATTCTAAAACTGCCTTTGCAAGTCTTTTAAACTCATTAGAATCAATCGTATAAACATGGGCTAAAACTTCTTCTTCTTTTCCACGAATCACAACTTTTTCAGATTGATTCTTCATCTTCTTTTCATCCATTGTTTTTAAAATAGCATTTTTTACCTTTTCAACAAGTAACTTATAATCTTGAATTTTCAACATAGGAATTTCATCAAAAGCTTCTTTGATTGATGAAAAATCAAGTGCTTCATCCAAATCAACATAATAAGGATTAGAAAAGACATTCGAATCTAATGTAACACGATCGGAATTGAAATACATCTTTCCAAGAATAATATCTTTACTATTCTCAGAAGCTCCAAGAGAAACATAAACCTTCTCATTCTTTAAATCTACATCAGCACCATAATTAAAAACGACCTTACTTAAATCTTTCAACCCTTCAAAATTCGTATCTAACTGAATCGTTCCACTACTTTTCAAAACATCATTTTTTAAATCAAAATTCAAAGAATTGTTTTCTATATCCGTTAAAGTATTTGTAGCAAGATCAAAAACATGAGAGACAGAAGAATAAAATGTAACCTATAAAGTGGACTCTTAAAAAAAGAGAGACCTACTTTATAGGTTTTTATTATGTCTTGTTGTATAATATATGAAAGTTGGTGATAATTATGTCTAAAATATTATTTACAGATGCTCAAGTAAAAAAA
>JAFUYX010000017.1 GCA_017476885.1 Bacilli bacterium
CTTGTCAAGGAAAATTAGAGGATGCTCATGCAATTTTAAAACAAACGAATTTGGATAAATATGGGTTACGAGAGATACATAAAATTCTTCAAAAATCTAAAAAAACGCATCTTGATAATTTTAAGGTTTCATGTTAATCTAATAATAGTAGGGTAGGGATTATGATGAAGATAATAAAAACGCTGGGAATAATTACATTGTTATCAATTTGTTTTGCTAATATTGTTCATGCTGAGGTTATTTCTTTTGTGGATTGTGGATACCGTGATGAATATTTAAAATGGTTGGAATTGAGTGATGAAGAGAAAAAGAAGTATGAAGAACCTGCGATGTGTAAAGAGCAATATTCTCCAGCTATTAAGGGTGTTTCTATTAGTGAATCTCGTTATTTTTTGAAAGATGTTGGTAGATTATCTGATGAAATTCGAAATCAAGGAGTTGCAAGTTCCTGTTGGGCTTTTGCTACTACTGAATCGATTTCATCTAGTGCTTTAGCGAGTGGAATTCATGCTACTTATAGTCCTGGTCATATGGAGTTACTTACCCAAAATACTTATGCTGTTAATGGTCTTAAGACTTTTAATCGTCAAGCTAATGGTGGTGGAAATTACTTTGTTTCTAGTGCCTATGTTACAAATCATTTAGGACCTGTGTTAGAGTCTAGTTTTCCTTTTTTTGATATTTCTGGCAATGAAAATGATTATTTAAACTATTTAAATTCGAATTCTAAAACGGTTTCGATTTCAAAACCTGCTGTGGATGTAAATCAAATTTTACTAGGGAACAATCCTCAAGGCGCTTGTTCTAGTAGTGCAAAGACCTTTATTAAGGAGTATTTGAAAGAACATGGCGCATTGGCTGCTCAGCTTTACTTTGACGAAGGTGGAAGTCATAAATCTTTGAAAGATTTGGGAGATGGAACTTATTCTTTAAGTAATGACTTTGTTAATGGAGCATATTATTACTATGATGAAGATACCGATAAAATTTCAAATCATGGAGTTACCATTGTAGGATGGGATGATACGATATCTCCTGATTCTTTCTCTTCCTATCATAAGCCAAAGAATGCAGGAGCTTGGATTGTTAAAAATTCTTATGGAGAAAGTTATCATGATTATAATGATAATAATCAACTTATTGAAATTTTAGAAGGAGACCATGGGTATTTTTATGTTTCCTATGAAGATGTCAATATTTGTACTTCTCTTGCTGGTTTTTATGATGTGGATTCTGATGTGTCTGATACGGTGTATTCTTATGATTATTTAGGATGGAATGGTACGTTGGATGCTAGATCTAGTGAGTTTTTTTTGGCAAATAAATTTGATAAGAAAACTTCTGGTATTGAAAAATTAGATAAGGTTACTTTTGGTACGGCTGAAGCAGGTCAACAATATGAAGTTTATTATAGTTCAACTGGAAATTTAAATTCTTATGCGAAGTTGGGTGAGGGAACGACTTCTGGAAGAGGTTATGAGACTTTTAAAGTTTTAGGAGATATTATTTTAGGAGATCATTTTGCTATTCTTGTTAAGTTGAAGGAACAAGATAGGGTTACTATTGTAGCTGCTGGGAAGTATACTTCTTCAGGGAGTTACTATGAAAACTATAATATTGTAGATCAGGTTTCTTATATGTCTGAGGATGGCCGAAATTGGACTTTATCAAAAAGTAGTAGTTCAAATATTCAAAATTCAATTAAAGCATATACCACTACTTTGGATTCTGTTCCTACTACTCCAACTACGCCAACTGAGGAAACTACAACACCAACTACTGAAGAACCTACGATTGAGATTAAGCCTAATGATAATAATAAAGAACCTATTCCAGATTATGTAGATTCTACCCCTGAGTCAACTAGTGATGGTTCTCAAGGTTCTTCAATAAATCCATCTAATGTAAAGAAAAATGGAAATGATAATGATATTGAAAATCCAAATACGGGTTCTTTTGTTCCTTTGATTAGTCTTGGGTTTTTAGCTTTGATTGGCCTTGGGATTGTTTATCATACTAAGAAGAAGCAAAAATTGTTTAAAATGTGAGAAGAGGTTTTCTTCTTTTTTATTTTATGACATTCTAAGATTTGTCAACAATTAATTTTTATGATATATTAATACATACTGAAAACACACGAAATTTGATATTTTTTTAATAATTATCAAATAATGTGTTATTTGGTATATAATATAAGTGTAGTTAGTGGTGTAACTACTATTTATCTAATTGCTTACATAAAGCTAAAATTTTGCGAAGTAATTTAGTTGTGCAAGCAATAGTGGCAGCGTAATGATGTTTACCTTCATTACGTTTTTTTCTGTAATAAATTTCTATATCATTTTGAACATGACATTTAGCTGATAGTCTAACAATATTTAAACAACAAACAAATAATATTTTTCTTAAATATTTATTACCTGATTTAGATATTGGACCGTGAATATCTATACTTCTTCCAGACTGCTTTATAG
Organism: Bacilli bacterium; assembly: GCA_017476885.1. Taxonomy (GTDB): domain Bacteria; phylum Bacillota_I; class Bacilli_A; order RF39; family UBA660; genus Ventrenecus. The sequence continues at coordinate 2,475 of JAFUYX010000017.1, forward strand.
ATGGATCTAAACCACAATAAGCAGTTAACTCTTTTATATTATTAAATCTATTAATATCTCCAAGTTCAGCAATAATAATTGAAGCAGTAAATTCACCAATACCAAATATTGAATTAATTGATTCAAAATATTTTGATTTCTTTGCGAGAAATATCAATTTATATTTAATACTTTCTATTTCTTTTTGATAGTTATTAATAAGTCTAGCAAGTTGAGATAAATTAGAAACTGATTCATCATTCATATTAACCGAAGGATAAGATTTTAATGCATATTCTTTGATAATATTTGCTTTATTTTTCCAATGCCTAAAATTATTTTTCTTGAAAAAATTTTGTAGTGCATCAATTCTTGTGTTTGAAATGATATTTGCATGAGGATATTTTTCTATAAATGTTAATGCAGATTCACTGTAAATCATTTCACCTTTAAATATAGTTTCATATTCAGGGAAACATAAATAAATTAGATTTTTATATCTATTCTTTATATTTGTACATACATCACTAAGAGCAAAATATTGCCTAGATAAAGCATTCATATTTAGATATAAATCATCTGACTTAATATACTGTTTAAAATCTGTAGTAAAAAATAATTCAGCAAGGGAAATACAATCTAATTTATCGGTTTTAGTTTTTCTTAAATTTCTTTTATACATTTTTGAATATAAAGCATTAATAGTATAAACTTTAAAATTGTTTTCTAAGAAGAATCTTTCAATTGGTCTATGATAGATACCAGTTGATTCCATTATTACAGAAATATTTTCTAATTTAAGTTTTTTAATTCTATTAAGAAAATTAGTAAAATCATTAATAGAATGATTAATTTCATATGGATCAATTAGAACTTCACCACAAGAACTAATTAAAGATACCATACTTTTACCTTTAGCTACATCAATAGCTAAACAGTTTTGCATAAGCAACGTCCTTTCTTTTTACGATTGAACTCTTTGTACCTCTCACTCCTCATCACGCTTGTTATATAAGATTAATAAATAATCCTCACATTCTAAAACTAGGATAATAAAAAGAAAAGAGCTAGGCCGTCATAGGAATGGATACTTAAGACCCTTGATATAATCTGCCTAAACTCAATCGCTAATTTTATTCATTTTTATAAAAATGAATAAAAAATATTATATAGTAAATGATGAAATATTTAAATCATTAAACTTCATTCATTTACTACTCAGTATTATACGTGATATAATAAACTTAGGATCGGTGATGTTAAAGTGAAGAATAAAGGATTTACCATGGTAGAACTTTTGGCTGTCATTGCGCTTTTAGCAATTGTCATGTTGATTGCAATTCCCACATTTGGAAGTATTCAGGATAGAACGAATCAAAGTATCTATGAAAGTAAGATTGCTAGTGTAAAGGCAGCCGCGGAGAGTTACAGTGAAGAAACGGGTACTATGGCTTTTGATATTGCTACCTTGATTCGCCAAGGGAAACTAGAAGCCGATAATGAATCTGGAGAATATCGAAATCCAGTGGATGGGAAAGATATGAGATGTTATGCAGTCGAGGTACGATATGAGAATATGCAGTACTATGCCAGTGTTCATAAAACGGATAAATGTTTAACTACACAAGAGTTAAATGATTTATATGGCTCGATTAAGATTAAAGCGTTTCAAGAGAATGGAAGTCCATTAGAACCTGTTTATATCCGTTCATCAGAAGGGGATAATAATTCGTTGATTTTATCAGAATGGTATAATGTTCCTTTATTCTTAGGATATGAACTAAAGAATAGTGATTTAGAAAGTAAAATTGAACAAATCACCTGGGTAGGAGATCGAAGTATTACTTGCCCTCAAGAAAATGTAAGTTTAAATGATTGTAAGTATTATGGATCCAATACTCTTGGAAGTGTAGGAACCGTTCAAACGATGCAAACAACTTTAGAGATGACTTTTCGGTTAGAGAATGGGGCGTTGTTCCGAGATAAAGCTCAAAAGCAAATCTTAATTGATATGGAAGAACCAAGAGTGGTATCGATTGAAGTAAGTCCTGGTTCTACCAATCAAAGTGGAAAACGATTTGAAATTGAGATGACAGATGGAAATGGTTCAGGCTTAAAAGAGTATAAAGTAGTGAAAGTCAATTCAGAAAATGATCCTATGCCTATATGTGCAAATGAGGATGGGTATAAGAGAGTAGATCAAAGTAAGATGGTGGAGTATCTAGATAATGGATGGTATTATACTTGTGTAAGAGATAATGCATCAAATGATAATCAAGATAGTTTAGCCCAGACTAAGAGACAGGTTAGTGGAGTAGATTATAGTCAAGTCAATGGAATTGTATTTAAAGTAGAGAACAAAGATGAGAATACTCCAATGAAAGTCAAAGCAACGATTACGGTACCAACGAGTGAAGATAAAACGAAATTAAAGATGTGTGTATCCAATACAGGACATTTAAAAGATTGTTCCTGGGAGGCATTCAAATCTGAATTTGATTGGACTTTTCCAGGACATGCCGATTGTAAGAATCGAACTATTTACTTAAGTATTAGTGATGAAGTAGGAAACGTTACAAATGTAGTAAGTAATCCATATGCTCCACATAGTATTGCAAAGTATGATGGAAATGGAATTACTCTTTCCGCAGCCAATGCAAAGAAGAGTGTATGTTATGAGGGTAGCTATTCAATCCCAAGTGCAACAAGAGAAGGATATACCTTTAATGGATGGTTTAGTGATAAAAGTGGAGGAACACAACTAAAGAAAACAGATAAAGTCAACTATGATGGAGTAAGAACCTATTATGCTAGGTGGACTGTGAATCAATACTATTTAGATTTAAATGGACTATTGGATGGAACATCATCTGGAAATATCAGTGGATATGGAACTGTTGATGTTGTTATTAATGGAAAAGTTGTTTCTAACGATGTTTCTGATTATTATGCACAGCATCCATATGGAACAACCTATGAAATCAAAGATGTCAGAGCAACAACAGGACATACCTATGAGAAGGTATCTTCAGGAACCTTATCTGGAAAAGTAGGTGCTGGAGGAAAGAATACTGCAGTACAGTTACAATTTAAAACGAATAGTTATTCTGTTAGTTGGAATGGAAATGGTGGTTCTGTTACTAAAAATGGTGCAACATCAGTAAAGTATAATAATAAAGTAGGAACTTTAGGAACGGCTAGTCGAACAGGATATAAATTAGAAGGATGGTATACAGCTGCTAGTGGTGGATCTAAGATTAGTGCGGATACAAAGATTACAGGAAATACTACTTTCTATGCTCATTGGACGGCAGATAAATTTAGCATTACTTATAATGCTAATGGCGGTTCTGGTTCTATGGCCAAACAGGAGGCAAATAATGGCTCTACCATTACATTGAGTTCAAATAAATTTACTCATAGTAGTAAGGTGTTTGCTGGTTGGGCAACGAGTGCAGGTGGTGGAGTTGTTTATAAAAATCAATCATCTGTTAAGTTAACTTCGAATCTAACTTTATATGCAGTATGGAAAGATAGTGCAATGTATATGGATGGTAAGAATTTGGTTATTGAGAGTCAATATGTTCTTAAAGACGTTAGCTATAATACGTTTGCTGGTGGATGTGGGGACCATCACGAAAGCTATGATGCTAGAATCGGTATTATTTATGGTGGATATAAAGCAGATATTCATAAATATAGTCCTAATGGAGATGTTCATTATGTAGTAGCTGGTAATCAATATAAGTGGGGAGGAAATGATTATACAAGATTGCGAGAAACTTATTATATGTTAGGCAAATGGAATGATCCATGGTCTACAAATTTTGATTTTCAGACACATGGAGGATACTACGATAGTTCAGCTTCTGGTTCTAAAGAAATATCACCAATTTATTATTACACAAATTCATATCAAAAAGTACAAGTTGCCGATAAATTTAATTATTCTTATGCATTAAATATTCTTTCATGCAATCATAATGATCTTAATAGTTCAGTAGCTCGTAAATGTGATTTGTCAGTTATTTTTAAAGGTGTTTTAGAAAACTATGATACTAGTAAAGGATATCCAACGGGGATTGGAATGCATGTCTATGAATCTGCTGAAGTAGGTGGGGGAGACGGTTCAGATGGAGGACATTATTACTGCTATGTAACTCATTCTCATCGCGATTTGAACTTGTCTTAAATTAGGATGTATTATTATCTGTTTAAAGAAGAGAATTCAATAATATATAATATAAGAGTAGATATTAAGAAAATGTCTACTTTTTTTGTTTTGTACTTATTATAATGTCAAATCATGATTTTGAATGTTTGTTAAATTTACACTTGATTTTCAGTATAAACTATAGTAAAATTGACTTTGTATGACGGCAAGGATGTGCGAAGTTACCGATACGCTTGGCGATGTTGTTAAGCAAAACGGATAATTTGTACGGAGCAAGTCAATACAAGATATTGGCGAAAGGAGGACATGTAAAGATGTCAAAAAGTAAAGTTCGTATCAATTTAAAGGCATTTGATTCTAAAGTTTTAGATTTAGCTGCTCAAAAAATTGTGGAAACTGTTAAGAGATTAGGGGGTACTACTCGTGGACCTGTTCCTCTTCCAACTGAAATTGAAAGAGTTACAGTTTTAAGAGCGGTACATAAGTATAAGGATTCTCGTGAGCAATTTGAATCAAGAACTCATAAGAGACTTATTGATATTGTGGATCCTAGTAAAGAAGTTATTGATGCTTTGACTAGACTTGATTTACCAAGTGGTGTTGATATCAATATTAAATTATAATTTAAAAAGAAAGGTGAAAGTAAATGAAAGGAATCTTAGGACGTAAAGTTGGAATGACTCAAGTATTCACTAAAGACGGTAAATTAATTCCTGTTACAGTTGTAAGCGTTGAAGAAAATACTGTAATGCAAGTTAAGACTGTTGATAAAGATGGATATAATGCTATTCAACTTGGCGCATTTGATAAGAAAGAAAAAAATGCTAGTCGTGCAAGTGTTGGACACGCAAAAAAAGCTAACACGACTCCTAAGCGCTTCGTTAAAGAAATTCGCAACTTCGAAGGCGAATATAACGTTGGAGATAAAGTGAGCGCTGATATTTTCCATGTTGGAGAAGTTGTGGATGTTACTGGTACTTCTAAAGGAAAAGGATTTGCTGGTACGATTAAGAGACACGGACAAAGTCGTGGACCTATGGCTCATGGATCCCATTATCATAGAGGACCTGGTTCTCTAGGTACAATGCTTCCTAAAAGAGTATTAAAAGGTAAAAATTTACCTGGACATATGGGTCATGAAACCGTTACTGTTCAAAATCTAGAAATTATTGAAGTAAATACGGCTGAGAACTATATTTTAGTAAGCGGAAATGTTCCAGGAGCGAAGAATGGTTTAGTTTTGATTAAATCTGCTGTTAAAAATTCTAGAAAAGAAAATGCGAAAGAAGTTTTGACTTATGTAGAGGAGCCTGCTTTAGAGGTTGCTGAAGAGGTTACTGCTACTGAAGAAGTCAAAGAAGAAGTAGAAAGTGCTTCAGAGGAATAGAATCAAGGAGGATATGAGGATAATGAAAAAGTTAGACGTATTAAATATTAATGCTGAAAAAGTTAGTGACATCTCTTTAAATGATTCTATTTGGGGTGCTCAAGTTAATGAAGATGCAGTGAAAAAAATGATTCGTTTACAACTTGCTGCGACTCGTCAAGGAACTCAAAAGACAAAGAGCAGAAGTGAAGTAAGCGGAGGCGGAAGAAAGCCTTGGAGACAAAAAGGTACTGGAAGAGCTAGACAAGGTTCTACTCGTGCTGTTCAATGGGTTGGTGGTGGACATGCTCACTCAATTCAACCTAGAGATTATGGATTCAAGATTAATAAGAAAGAGAGAGTTCTTGCATTAAAGAGTGCTTTAGCAGATAAATTAGCAAGTAAGAAAGTTGTTATTTTTGATCACTTAAATCTTGAAAGTTTAAAAACTAAAGATGTTAAGAACTTGATTGAAAAAGCAAAATTAGAAGGTAAGGTATTATTTGTTACTGCTGGTGATTGTGAAAATTTATTCATGGCATGCCGTAATTTAAAATACACTTATCATGTTATGGCGGAGGAAATTAATGTATTGGATATCGTTAATGCTGATACACTAGTACTTGACTCTGAAGCTGTAAAAGTTATTGAGGAGGGTATGAACCATGCGTAATCCTGATATTATTTTAGGACCTGTCATTACTGAAAAAAGTATGGCTGGTGGACAAAATAACGTTTATACATTTAAAGTAGATAAGAAAGCTACAAAAACTCAAATTAAAAGAGAAATTGAAAGTCATTTTGGTGTTAAGGTATTGAAGATTAATACTTTAGTTACAAAGCCTAAACAAAGAAGAGTTGGGAAGTACACTGGTATGACTAAAACAGTTAAGAAAGCAATTGTTACCTTAGCTCAAGGTAATTCAATTGAGATGTAGGAGGGTGTTTATTTATGGCAATTAAGAAATATAAACCTACAACCAATGGACGTAGAGGAATGTCTACTCTTGCTAATGAAGAAATTACAACTTCTACTCCAGAAAAATCTCTATTAACTACTGCTAAGAAGAGTGGTGGAAGAAACAATCAGGGTAAAATGACTGTTAGACACATTGGTGGTGGAGAAAAGAGAAAATATCGTATTATTGATTTTAAGAGAAATAAAATCGGCGTTACTGGTAAGGTAGCGACAATTGAATACGATCCAAATCGTAATGCAAATATTGCTTTGATTCATTACTTAGATGGAGAAAAGAGATATATCATAGCACCTAAGGATTTAAAGGTGGGAATGATTATTGAAGCTGGAGAAAATGCTGATATCAAAGTTGGTAATGCTCTTCCTTTAATGAATATTCCAGTTGGTACAGTGATTCATTGTATTGAAATGAACCCTGGTAGTGGTGCAGCTTTATGTAGAAGTGCAGGAACAAGTGCACAAATCCTTGGACGTGAAGGAAAATATGTTATGGTTCGTTTACAGTCTGGTGAAACAAGAAAAATCTTAGGAAATTGTATGGCTACGATTGGTGTGGTTGGTAACGAAGATTATGAACTTGTTAACATTGGTAAAGCTGGTAGAACAAGACATATGGGAATTCGTCCTACAAACCGTGGTTCTGTTATGAACCCTAATGACCATCCACATGGTGGTGGTGAGGGACGTGCTCCAATTGGACGTAAGAGTCCTATGACACCTTGGGGTAAACCTGCTCTTGGATATAAAACAAGAAAAAATAAGAAAGCTTCTGACAAACTTATTGTTAGTCGTAAGAAGAAATAGGAGGAATTATGGCAAGAAGTTTGAAAAAAGGACCTTTTGCAGATGAAAGTCTACTTAAAAAGGTTGATAAATTAAATGAAAATAACAAAAAAGAAGTTGTTAAAACTTATTCTCGTCGTTCTACTATCTTCCCTAGTTTTGTTGGACATACATTCGCTGTTTACAATGGAAAAGATTTTATTCCAGTTTATGTAACAGAAGAAATGGTTGGACACAAACTTGGTGAATTTGCGGCTACTCGTAAGTTCGGCGGACATAGTGGACAAAAGTAGGAGGTATTTAGATGGAAACTTATGCAATTCATAAAAACGCAATGATAGCTCCTAGAAAAGCTAGAATGACTTTAGATTTAATTAGAGGAAAGGATATTAAGAGTGCAAGAGCAATTCTTGATACTACTAATACAAAAGCTAGTCGTCTAATTTCTAAAGTTTTAGAAAGCGCTATAGCAAATGCAGTAAATAATTTTGGAGCTAAAGAAGCGGATTTAAAGATTAGTGAATGCTATATTAATCCTGGAGCTGTACTTAAACGTATTAAGTTTGCTAGCCGTGGAAATGTAGATAGAAGAGATAAAAGAACAAGTCATATTACTGTTAAAGTAAGTGATAGAAAAGTAGAAGGAGGCAACAAGTAATGGGACAAAAAGTAAATCCTATTGGATATCGTCTAGGTGTAAATAAAGATTGGACATCTAAGTGGTATGCAAGTAAGAGTGATTTTGGAAAAACTTTAAATGCTGATCTAAAAATTAGAAAGTATTTAGAAAAAAGATTAAAAGATGCTGCTGTTGCTTCTATTGTTATTGAAAGAAAGAAAAATCGTTGTGAAGTTACTATTAATACTGCGAAACCTGGTGTAATTATTGGTAAAGGTGGAGAAGATATTAATAAACTACGTACTGATTTAAAGAAGGAAACAGGAGAAGAAGTATTTGTATCTATTATTGATATTTCTAAAACTGCTGATTTATGTGCACAGTTAGTTGCAGATAATATTGCAATGCAAATTCAAAATCGTGCACCATTTAGAAGTGCTCAAAAAAGAGCTATTAGAAACACTATGAAGGCTGGAGCTAAGGGAATTAAAACTTTAGTATCTGGAAGACTTGGTGGAGCTGAAATGGCTAGAAGCGAAGGATATACAGAAGGAACTGTTCCATTGCATACAATTCGTGCTGATATCGATTATGCAACGAGTGAGGCTGATACAACTTATGGAAAAATTGGTGTTAAAGTATGGATTTATAAAGGTGAAATCCTTCCTGCTAAGAAGAATGTAAAGGAGAGTGATTCTCATGTTAATGCCAAAAAGAACTAAATATAGAAAACCACATCGTTTGACTTATGATGGACATGCAAAAGGAAACACAGAATTACATTTTGGTGAATATGGGCTTATGGCTCAAGAAGGAAATTATGTTAGTGCTCGTCAAATCGAGGCTGCAAGAATTGCTATGACTCGTTATATGAAACGTGGTGGAAAAGTGTTTATTAACATTTTCCCTCATTTAGCAAGAACTAGAAAACCTTTGGAACAACGTCAAGGTACAGGAAAAGGAAATGTTGAAGAATGGGTAGCTGTAGTTAAAAAAGGAAAAATCATGTTTGAAATAGGTGAAGTAGATGAGGCTACAGCAAGAGAAGCTCTTAGACTTGCTTCTTATAAGTTACCTGTGAAATGTAAATTTGTAAAAAGAGGTGAGAACTAATGACTGCTCAGGAAATTCGTAAATTATCTAATGAAGAAATAGAGGAAAAAATTAAAAATGGTAAAAGTGAACTTCTAGATATGAGAATGCAAAATGCTAGAGGAGCCTTAGAAAAAACTCATCGAATGAGCGCTTTAAAGAAAGATATTGCTCGTATGATGACAATTTTAAAAGAAAGAGAAAATAATGGAGGTGTTCATTAATGGAAAATAAAAGACCTGAATTAGTTGGTAAAGTTGTTAGTGCAGCAAATAATAAAACGATTACTGTACTAGTTGAAACCCATAAGAAACATCCATTATATGGAAAACGTGTTAAATACTCTAAGAAGTATGCTGCACATGATGAAAACAATAAAGCTAAAGTAGGAGATACAGTAAGAATTAGAGCAACAAGACCACTATCTAAAACAAAAAGATATGAACTTGTTGATGTCCTAGTTGAAGCTGTTATCTTATAGGAGGGATATTCATGGTAATGCAAGAGTCAAGACTTAAGGTTGCAGATAATACTGGTGCTAGAGAAGTACTTGTTATCCGTTGCTTAGGTGGATCAAAAGTGAAAAGTGCAAATATTGGTGATATTGTTGTTTGTACTGTAAAAAAAGCCATACCTAATAGTAATATCCAAGCTGGTAAGGTTGTGAAGGCTGTTATTGTTCGTTCTAAACAAGGTGTTAGAAGAGCTGATGGAAGTTATATTAAATTTGATGATAATGCGTGTGTTATTATTAAAGATGATAAGAGTCCAGTTGGAACACGTGTTTTAGGACCTGTTGCAAGAGAACTTCGTGAGAAAGATTTCATGAAGATTGTATCCCTTGCTCCAGAGGTTATATAAGGAGGTTCTTTATGAAGATTAAAGTGAATGATGAAGTTTTAGTTATCGCTGGAAAAGATAAAGGTAAAAGCGGTAAAGTAGTAAAGACTTTAAAGAAAGATAATAAAGTTATCGTTGAGGGTATTAATGTTCATAAGAAACATCAAAAACCTAATAATGCAAATGAAAATGGTGGAATTTTTGATGTAGAGGCTCCTATTCATGTATCTAATGTGAAGAAAGTAGAAGCAGAAAAAAAGGAAACCAAGAAGAAAGGTAAGAAAGATTAAGGTGGGACTATGAGTACATTTAAAGAATTATATAATAAGGAAATTGTTCCTGCTTTGATGAAAGAATTTTCTTACAAAACGGTGATGCAAGTTCCTAAACTAGAAAAGATTGTTATTAACATGGGTGTAGGAGAAGGACACTTAGATGAAAAGTATCTTGAGGCTGCGCGTGCTGATCTAGAAACGATTACTGGACAACATGCAGTGATTACGAAAGCTCGTAAGTCTATTGCGGGATTTAAAATCCGTGAAGGACAATCTATTGGTGTTAAGGTTACTTTACGTGGAGAAAAGATGTATATTTTCTTAGAAAAATTAATTAAAGTAGCTCTTCCTCGTGTAAGAGATTTTAGAGGAGTTTCTAAGACTGCATTTGATGGTCATGGAAATTATACTTTGGGAATTAAAGAACAATTGATTTTCCCAGAAATTGAATATGATAACGTACTTAAAATTCGTGGTATGGATATCGTATTTGTTACCACTGCTAATACGAATGAAGAAGCAAAGGCACTTCTAGCAGGATTTAAAATGCCTTTTAGAAATTAAGGAGGTTATCCATGGCAAAGACTAGTTTAAAAGTTAAACAATCACGTACTCCTAAGTTCTCTTCTAGAGCTTACACAAGATGTGAAAGATGTGGAAGACCTCACGGAGTTTTACGTAAATATCATTTATGTCGTATTTGCTTCAGAGAACTTGCTAATGAAGGCAAGATTCCTGGAGTTAAAAAGGCAAGTTGGTAGGAAGGAGTTAGCAAGTTATGGTACAAGATAAAATTGCTGATATGCTTACAAGAATTCGTAATGCAAATCAATTAAAATATGAAACTGTTGAAGTAATTGGTACTAAGATGACTCGTGAAATCGCTGATATTTTAAAAAGAGAAGGTTTTATTTCTGATTATGTATATGAAAAGAATACCAATGGAGATAAAATGACTTTAACTTTAAAATATGGTGAAAGAAAAGAAAGAGTTATTCAAGGACTTAAGAGAATTAGTAAGTCTGGTTTAAGAGTATATGCTAAAGCAGAAGAAGTTCCTCGCGTTTTAAATGGACTTGGAATTGCAATTATTTCTACTTCTAAAGGTTTAATGACTGATAAAGAAGCTAGAGAAGCAGGGATTGGAGGCGAAGTTCTTGCCTATATTTGGTAAGAGTAGATTATGAGTAGAATCGGAAATCGTAAATTACAAATCCCAGCTGGTGTAGAAGTCACTCTAGATGGAAATAAATTTAGTGCTAAAAGTAATAAGGGTGAGTTAAGTTTAAGTGTATCTCCTCTTGTTCAAGTTGAAATCAATGAAGGCACTATTGAAACTAAAGTTGCTAACTCTAGTGAAAGAGCTAATGTATTATCTGGTACAACTAATTCTTTAATTTCTAATATGTTAACGGGATTAAGTGCTGGTTATACTAAGAATCTTGAAATTATTGGAGTTGGATATCGTTTCAATGTTCAAGGAAGTAAAATTGTGATTAATGCTGGATATAGTCATCCTGTTGAGATGGTTTGTCCTGAAGGTATCAAAGCAACTCTAGTGAATGCAAATGAAATTTCACTAGAAGGAATTGATAAACAAAAAGTTTCTGAATTTGCGGCTAAAGTTCGTGAAATAAGACCACCTGAACCTTATAAAGGAAAAGGTATTCGTTATAAAGACGAACATATCCGTCGTAAAGAAGGAAAGAAAGCGGCTAAGTAGGTGAGAATATGATAAAGAAAGAATCTAAAAATGTTGCAAGACTAAGACGTCATGCAAGAATCAGAGAAAAAATTCATGGAACAGCAGAATGTCCTAGACTGAATGTTTTCCGTTCTAATGCTGAAATCTATGTTCAAGTCATTGATGATGATAAGCAAGTTACTTTAGCTAGCTCTTCTTCTAAAATATTAAAAGTGAATGGTGGAAATATCGAAGGCGCTAAGGCTGTAGGTAAAGACATCGCTGAAAAATGTAAGAAATTAAAAATTAAGAAAGTCGTTTTCGATAGAGGTGGATACCTTTATCATGGACGTGTAGAAGCTTTAGCAGTATCTGCACGTGAAAACGGTTTAGAGTTTTAGGAGGTTAACATGGCTAGACAAAATATGGATTCAAAGAAAAAATTATTAGAAGAAAAAGTTATCAACTTAGGTCGTGTTACCAAAGTTACAAAAGGTGGTAGACATTTTCGTTTTTCTGCTACTGTAGTAGTAGGTAATAGAAAAGGCCTTGTAGGAATTGGTACTGGTAAAGCAAATGAAGTAAATGATGCAATTGCTAAAGCTTCTAAGGCTGCAAATAAAAATGTGGTTCGAGTTGCTTTAATTGATAATCGTACAATTCCACATGATGCTACTTGTAAAGTTGGTAGAGCTGTTGTTATGATTAAACCTGCTAAAGAAGGTACAGGAGTTATCGCTGGTGGTGCTGCTCGTGCTGTTCTTGAACTTGCTGGTGTTAGAGATATTGTATCTAAGAGTTTAGGAAGTAATGTTAAAGTTAACGTTGCAAAGGCTACTTTAGATGCTTTAAAATCTCAAAGAACACCTCAAAAAATTGCTGCTTTACGTGGTAAGAAAGTAGAGGAGTTGTAATCATGAAACTAGAAAGTTTACCTAAAACAAAAGAATTAAAAAATGTAAAAAGAGTTGGACGTGGACCAGGGTCTGGAATTGGTAAGACTTCTGGACATGGTGAAAATGGACAAAAATCTAGAAGTGGTGCTAGCATAAATGCTTGGTTCCAAGGTGGACAATCTCCATTATATAGAAGATTGCCAAAAAGAGGATTTAATAATGCTCAATTTGAAACAAAGTATGCAGTTATCAACTTAAATGATTTAGATCAGTTTTTTAAAGATGGAGATATGGTTACTCCAGAAATCTTAAAAGAAAAAGGAATCATTAAGAAACAACTTGCTGGTGTAAAAGTTTTAGCTACTGGTAAATTAACAAAGAAGTTAACTGTGAAAGCACATAGATTTTCTAGTGCTGCAGTAACTAAAATCGAAGAATCTGGTGGAAAAACTGAGGTGATTTAAGATGGCAAGTGGGCTAAAGAAACTCTTTAGTAAAGATGCAAAAGATTTAAGAAAACGAATTGTATTTACTCTACTTATTCTTGGACTTTATTGTCTTGGAACAGGAGTTACTATTGTTTGGGCAGCTCCTTGGTTAAGTACTTTATATGGACAGTTAGATTTCTTAGGAGTATTTAACTTAATGAGTGGTGGAGGATTTGATCGTTTTTCTATCTTTGGTCTTGGAGTTACCCCTTACATTAATGCATCCATTATTACTCAGTTACTCACTATGGACATCATTCCTTATTTTAAGGAATTGAAAGATCAAGGATATGTTGGTAGACAAAAAATTAATCGTATTACTAGATACTTGGGAATTGCGCTTGCTTTTGTTCAAGCCTATGTATTGACCTTCTTTGTTCTTGGAGTTAAAGATGCAGGAATGGTTTTAAAAATCACTTTAGTTATGACAGCTGGAACCTCTTTCTTATTATGGCTTGGAGATCAAATTACAGATAAAGGAATTGGTAATGGTCAATCATTATTAATTATGTCTAGTATTGTTCTTTCATTGCCTGCTGTATTTAGTGGTGCATTCAATACATTTATTGGTGCTGGTACTTACAGTGGAATGATGGGAATTGTGTTCTTTGCTATTTATATTATTATGTATTTGTTGGTTGTGGTTGGAGTTGTTTGGATTACACTTGCTGAAAGAAAAATTCCAATTCAATATGCCAATAAAACGGTTAGTGCATATGGTGCTAAAGAGTCTTATCTTCCTTTGAAGATTAATTATGCTGGAGTTATGCCAGTGATCTTTGCTTCTATGCTATTAACCATCCCTTCTATTGTTGTCAATGTAATAGGAAATCAAGACGCAATTGATTTTGTGAATAACTATATCATGTATACTTCTTGGTCTGGTTTTGCTTTATATATTGCTTTAATTGTTTTCTTCAGTTATTTCTATACTTTTATGGCTATGAATCCTGAAGAGATGGCAAAAGATTTGAACAAGAGTGGAGCCTATATTCCTGGGGTTCGACCTGGAGCTGAAACCACGAAGTATATCAGTCGTGTTGTTAGTCGTTTGACTTTAGTGGGTTCTCTATTTATTGCAATTTTAGCAGGATTACCAATATTAATTTCTAATTTAACTGGTTTGTCTCAATCCATTGCGATTGGTGGAACTGGTATCTTGATTGTTGTAGGTGTTGCTATTGAAACTTATAAACAAATTCAAAGTGGACTTGTTTCAAGAAAATATAGTCATAGGAGTTTAAGATAATGCGTGCGTGTATTTTCTTAGCTCCTCCTGCCGCAGGCAAGGGAACCTATAGTAATTATTTGATCAAAAAATATGGTTATCAACAATTTTCAACTGGAGATATCTTAAGAAAAAGAGCGGAGAATGATAAAGAATTAGAACGCGTTCTTGCTAGTGGTAAGTTTGTCGATGATGAAACTATTATAGAAATTTTATCGGATGAACTTCAAAAGTTGAGTGATGATACTCCATTTATTTTAGATGGTGTTCCAAGAACTCTTCATCAAGCACAAATTTTGTCTCAAATGCTAGAGGGAAAGGATTATCAAGTTATTTACTTAGATATTGAAGAAGAAACTCTTAAGAAAAGAGTGGTTGGACGAAGAATTTGTCCAAAATGTCATCGTTCCTATAATGTATTGTTTGATGGTTTTCGACCAAAAGTTGAGAATATTTGTGATGATTGTGGTATTGCTCTTGAAACTAGAAAAGATGATAATTTAGAATCTTTTCAAATTCGTTTAGATGAATTTATGAAGAATACTTATCCTTTGAAAGAGTATTATGACAATTTAGGAAAGTTGTATGTTCTTGATACGAATTTAAGTCAAGAAGAGTCACTTCATGAATTAGGGGAGATTTTAAAGTGAAAGTAACGATTAAGAGCAAACGTGAAATTGATTTGATGAGAGAAGCTGGACATATTAATTTCTTAGCTCATCAAATGATTGAACCTTATATCAAAGTAGGTGTTACTACAAAAGAGTTGGATAAAAGAATTCATGATTTTGTAGTGAAACAGGATGCTTATCCATCTTGTTTAGGATATGAAGGATTTCCTGCTAGTGCTTGTATCAGTGTTAATGATGAGGTCGTGCATGGGATTCCTGGAAATCGTAAACTTAAGAATGGAGATATTGTCAAGCTGGATTTTACGGTTCGAAAGAATGGGTATGAAAGTGATATGACAAGAACTTATCTTGTTGGAGAAGTGGATGAGAGAGTTGTTCAACTCGTGCAAGATACTAAAGGTGCTTTAGAGGCTGGAATGGAAATGGTAAAACCTGGAAATCAGGTAGGAGATATTTCACATGCTATTGAAGTGTATGCTCATGCACATGGCTTATCTGTAGTTGAGGAGTTATGTGGACATGGAATAGGAACTGATATGCATGAAGATCCAGAAGTTCCAAATTTTGGTGAAGCACATACAGGGTTAGTTTTAAAACCTGGCATGGTAATTGCAATTGAACCAATGTTAAATTTAGGAAAAAAAGACGTCGTGATGCTAGAGAATGGCTGGACGGTTGTCAGTGAGGACGGAAGTCCTAGTGCTCATTTTGAACACACGGTTTGTGTGACAGAAGATGGGTACGAAATATTAACGGGAGAATGAAAATATGGCTAAAAAAAGTGCTAGAAAAAGTAATTTACAAAGTAAAGATGTTGTAAAAAGAGAACAGACTCATACTAAACAGTCTGATAAAATTGAAGTAGAAGGTAAAGTAGTAGATGTTGCAAAAGGCGGAGACTACATCGTTGAACTTCAAAATGGTTATACTGTAAGTGCCTACGTTTCTGGTAAAATGCGCGTGAATATGATACGTATTCTACCAGGTGATACAGTCACCATAGAACTTTCTCCTTATGACTTAACACGTGGGCGAATTACATGGAATAAAAGATAATGGAGGTATATTATGAAAGTAAGAGCGTCAGTTAAACCGATTTGTAAAAAATGTAAAATTATTAGAAGAAATGGAAAAGTAATGGTTATTTGTGAAAATCCAAAACACAAACAAACTCAAGGAAAGTAAGGAGATTTAGGTTATGGCAAGAATTAAGAATATTGAATTACCAAGTCAAAAACATATCTGTATTGGTCTTACTGCTATCTATGGTATTGGTAGAAGTTTAGCAAATACAATTTGCGATGATGCTGGTGTTGAAAGAACAAAAAAGGTTCGTGATTTAAGTGAAGAAGAGATTGCTAAATTACGTCAAGAAGTTGATAAGTACGTTGTAGAAGGAGATCTTCGTCGTGAAGTACAATTAAATATTAAAGAAAAAATGGAAATTAATTCTTATCAAGGTACTCGTCATAAGAAAGGTCTTCCAGTAAGAGGACAAAGAACATCAAGAAATGCTCGTACACGTAAAGGACGTGGAAAAGTAGTTGCTAATAAGAAGAAAGTCGGAAAGTAGGAGGTAGATGAGATATGGCATATAATAGAAGAAAAAGAAAAGTGAAAAAGAATATTCCTGATGGAGTTGCACATATTCATTCAACTTACAATAATACTATCGTAACTATTACTGATAAAGAAGGTAATGTATTATCTTGGGCTAGTGCTGGTACAATTGGTTATAAAGGTTCAAAGAAGAAAACCCCTTTTGCTGCTGGAACAAGTGCTGAAGCTTGTGGACGCGCTGCTATGGACTGTGGTGTAAAAAAAGTAGAAGTACATGTTAAAGGTCTAGGAGCTGGAAGAGAAAATGCTATCCGTGAATTACAAGCTGTAGGACTTGAAGTTACTAGTATCGTTGATGAAACTCCAATTCCTCACAATGGATGTCGTCCACCAAAAAGACCTAGAAATTAATGTTTGGAAAGGGTGAAAAGTATGATTAAATTTGAAAAACCAGAGTATAAAATTAAAGAATATCAAGATAGCAATCATTATGCTAAATTTGAATTAGAACCTTTAGAGAGAGGTTTTGGTACTACAGTTGGTAATGCACTTAGAAGAGTGATGTTATCTAGCATGCCAGGATGTGCTATTACTACTGTTAAGATTGATGGAGTGTTACATGAATTCCAAAAAATTGATGGAGTTTATGAAGATGTTACGGCGATTGTTTTAAATTTAAAATCTGTTGTTTTAAAGAACCATACAGAAGAAATGAAAACAATGAGACTTTCTGCAAATACTCCAGGTCCTGTTACTGCTGGGATGATTGAACATGATCCAGATATTGAAGTGGTTAATCCTGATTTTGTTATTTGTAACCTTGTTGAGGGTGGCAAGATTGATATGGTTTTAACTACGAATAATGGAAAAGGATATGTGGATTCTAAAGAAAATCAAAAGTTGTTTGCCAGTGATAAACCAGGTGTTATTGCTATCGATTCGTTATATAGTCCTGTGGAAAGAGTGAATGTAGAAGTTGAAAGTGCTCGTGTTGGACATAATGAAAACTATGATAAATTAATTATGGAAGTTGAAACCAATGGAAGTATTACTCCAGAGGAGTCTATGGCTTTAGCAGCAAAGATTTTAATTGAACATTTTAATATTGTTGCTGATTTAAATGCTATTTCAGATGTCGCTGGTTTAATGAGTGAAAAGAAAGTGGATACGATTGCTAAAACATTAGAAACTCCAATTGAAGAAATTGAGTTCTCTGTTAGAGCTTATAATTGCTTAAAGAGAGCTGGTATTCATACGGTTCAAGATTTAATCAACAAAAGAGAAATTGAAGTTACAAAGATTCGTAACTTAGGAAAGAAGTCTTTAAAAGAAGTACTTGATAAGGTTGCTGAAATGGGACTTCAGTTCCGCGACTAAGGAGGTAAAGTGAGTATGAAATATAGAAATTTAGGTAGAGAAACTAGACAAAGAAGAAGTATTTTAGCTGGTTTAACAAAGACTGTTATTGAAAATGGATTTGTTGTAACTAGTGAAGCTAGAGCAAAAGAAGTACGTAAATTTGTTGATAAGATGATTACATATGGAAAAAGAGGAACTTTAGTTTCTCGTAGAAAAGCACTTGCTTTTGTTCATAATGATAACGATGTTGTACAAAAGGTATTTAATGAACTTGCACCTAAGTATAAAGATCGTAATGGTGGATATACTAGAATCATTAAGATTAAAGAGCGTCAAGGAGACGATTCTTTACAAGTTCGTTTAGAATTAGTTTAATGAAAAGATACTAGAAATAGTATTTTTTTTGACTTTCTAGATACTTTATTATAGAATGATAATAGAGAGGTAGAAGATAATATGAAAGATATTACTAAAATTTATATCGTGGTTGCTTCATCTTTGATGTTACTGGTAACTATGATTTATCAAGGAGTCTATGCTTACTTTGAAGCAGAAGTAATTCATGCAGGAGTAAGAAATACCAGCATTGCTACAAAGAATTTGAAAGACTTGCAAATTATAGATGGAACCACTTCTTCTAGTAATTTAATGGTTCCAGGAGAGAGTGTGACTCAAACATTCCAAGTTAAAAATGAAAATGATATGAGTGTTTGTTTTAACTTGAATTGGGAGAATGTAGTTAATACTTTTGTAAATACAAACGACTTACGCGTATCTTTAAATGATGGAACAAGTAACACTATATTGACTCTAAATACATTTCCAACAACTAGTGCTACCTTAGCCAGTGGAATGAAGATTAATGCGAGTACTACAAGTAATTATACTTTAACAGTTACTTATGTTGAAACAAAGGCAGACCAAACAGGAGATATGGGAAAGAAATTCTCAGGAAGAATTACAGGAGAGATTGTTGAGTGCCCTGCAAATGAAGTAACACTTGCTAAACTCCAAAAACTTAATCCAGATATCAAACTAAATGAATCTATGAATGATCAAACTGGTGTTTGTCCAACTTATGATCCTATCACAAAAACTATTCAGGTGACTGCTGGAGAAGAAAACGCTTCCTTATTATGTGAAGCAGAAGATGATTTTGGAACAACGTATTACTACAGAGGAAATGTTACCAATAACTATGTATCATTTGCTGGATTCATTTGGAGAATAGTAAGAATTAATGGAGATGGATCAATTAGACTCATCTACGATGGAACAACTGCTTATGCTAACATCAAAGAAGGCGGTTCTGAATCTGATGGAACAAATAGACAAATTGGTACAAGAGCGTTTAATCCATCTATGGAAGACAATGCCTATTTGGGATATATGTATAAAGGTGTGAATCAATCAAGCTATGCTGCTACGTTTGACGTGATGAATAACAAGAATGCTTCTTCTTCCTATATCAAAGGAGATGCAACGACTTCAGGTTCAATTGATTATTGGTACGCGAACAACATCGATATTGCAATCCCATCTAGTACCAAAAAATATAGTGATTATGTCAGTTTAGATTCGATATTTTGTAATGACAAAAATATATCTGAAACAACTCCTGATGGATATACTAATGATGGATATGCAAAACAGGCAACATCATATCGATGGCATCATGGCCCATGGCTAACAGTAGAAAGTGGACAGCAACAACCTAGATTTACATGTGTAAATACGCAAGGGACTGTAGATTCTAAAAATGATGCGTTTAGCGTTTCTGCAACAGGAAATGGGGCATTAACTTACCCAGTGGCTTTAATCACAACAGATGAAGCAGTAACAGCAGGAGGATATAGTTTGACTACATCTCATTATTTAAGAACCGGTTCTGGGT
The DNA here is from genome assembly GCA_017476885.1 of Bacilli bacterium. Lineage (GTDB taxonomy): Bacteria > Bacillota_I > Bacilli_A > RF39 > UBA660 > Ventrenecus. Next base: position 22,323 of record JAFUYX010000017.1, read on the forward strand.
ATTGGACAATGTCTGCACACGTCTTCAATGGTTCCTATGCTTGGTCTGGGTATGTAAGTTCATCAGGTATTCCAGGATTCAGCTCCCTCACAAATGCTCCTGATGGTATACGTCCTGTTCTTTCTCTAAAACCAGATGTCGTATTCTCATTAGGAGATGGAACCATGAATCATCCATTTGTAGTAAAAACAGATTAATAGTATTTTGGTTAACTGGTAGTAATATCAGTTTTTCTTATAAATTTTCAAACGAAGTGCAACAAGTAAACATATAAAATATGCACTTATTAAACTTAATGTTATTATATAGCATTAAGTTCTTTTTGTATATTAATAATTTTGTTAAATAGTTTACTATCATTTATTTCTTTTTTTA